>JAUYSA010000298.1 GCA_030696545.1 Hyphomonadaceae bacterium | reverse complement strand
GAAGGTCTTGAAATGCTGCCGCGCCAGCAGGGTCGTCGGCGCGATAACCGCCACCTGCAGCCCGCTCATCGCCACCAGGAACGCCGCCCGCAGCGCCACTTCCGTCTTGCCGAAGCCAACGTCGCCACAGATCAGACGATCCATCGGCTTGCCCGACGTCAGATCCTTGACGACATCCTCGATGGCCGAAAGCTGGTCATCCGTCTCTTCGTAAGGGAAGCGCGCCGAGAATTCGCGGAACACGCCATCCGCCGTATCCGTCTTCGGCGCCCGCTTCAGCTCGCGCTCGGCGGCGAGCCTGATCAGCTCGTCCGCCATGTCGATGATCTTCTTCTTGGCCCGCGCCTTGCGCGCCTGCCATCCGCCGCCGCCCAGCCGGTCCAGCGCGCCCTCGCCGCTCTCGGCGCCATAGCGCGAGATCAGCTCGACGTTCTCGACTGGCAGCAGGATCTTGTCCCCGCCCGCATAAATCAGCTCGAGGCAATCATGCGGCGCCTGGTTCACCGTGACGGTCTGCAGCCCCTGATACCGCCCCACGCCATGCTCGACGTGAACGATCAGATCGCCCGCCGAAAGCGCCGCCGCTTCAGCAATCACCGCAGCCGACGACTTCCGCTTCCGCGGCCGCGCCAGCTTGTCGCCGAGCATGTCCTGCTCGGAGATGATGACCAGATCATCATCCTCGAACCCGGTCTCGACCGCGATCTCCGCGACCGACACCTGTTGCTTGGTCGCCTCCGGCCACGACCGGATCGCCTTGGCGCCGGGAATGCCGTGGTCTTCGAGAATGCCAACCAGCCGGCTCGCCGATCCATGGCTCCACGCCGCGACAATCACCTTCTTGCCTGAAGCCTGCCGCTCGCGGATGTGCCGCACAACAGCGTCGAACAAGTTCGCCTTCGGATCGGCCCGTTCGAGCACGAAACTCCGCCCCGGCTTCGCCCGGCTGATCAGCCCCTCGATCTGCCCGGCCGATTGCACCGGCGCATTCTGCGTCGTGAACGACACCGTCGCCCGCGCACTCAGCTCGTCGCCCAGCTCCTTCGGCGTCAGATACAGCCGCTCCGGCGGCAGAACATGCTGCGTGATCCCGCCAGCCGAAGCCGACGATTTCCGCACGTCGTAGTATTCCGCCGCCTGCGCCAGCCGCTCGCTCGCCGCCTCAGCACTCGCCGGATCCATGGCGATCAGCGCCTTTGCGCCGATATAGTCGAACAGCGTCTCCAGCTTGTCGTAGAACAGCGGCAGCCACTGCTCCACGCCTTGCCGCCGAATGCGCTCACGCGCCGCCTCATAGGTCGGATCACCACCCGGCGATCCAAACGCGGACAGAAAATTCTTCCGCAAACGCGACAGCGCATCGTCCGAGAAATCGATCTCGCTAACCGGCGCCAGCACGATCTCCTTGAGCGGCATGGTGGAGATCTGCGTCTCCGGATCGAAATACTTGGCCGCCTCCAGCTCGTCGCCGAAGAAATCGAGCCGCACCGGCTCGATCATACCCGCCGGGAAGATATCGACGATCCCGCCACGCATCGAATATTCGCCAGGCTCGCGCACGGTCGACGCCCGGCTGTATCCATTGATGTCGAGATAGCTGCGTACCCGCTCCTGCGCGACCGTATCACCGACGCGCGCAACAAACGCCGCCACGCCCATGTGCGATCGCGGCGGCACGCGCTGCACAGCCGACGACGCCGTCGTCACCACCAGCATCGGCGCCGAGCCCACATTCCGCCCTGCCAGCCGCGCCAGCGCCGCACAGCGCTGCGCCGACACGCTGGGCGACGGGCTCACCCGGTCATAAGGCAGGCAATCCCACGCCGGCAGGTTCACCACATCCAGCAAGGGGGCAAAGAACCGCGCCGCCGCCGCCGCCATGAAGGCATGCCGGTCATCCTGCGCGATATAAAGCGCAGCCCCGCCCCGCTTCTGCGCGGCTTCCGCAATCAGCCGTACGTCCGCAATGAACGGCGTCTCATAGACCCGAACCGGCTTCGTCTGCTGAGCGATGGAGTCCCAGACGCGCATTCCGCACTCACAAAAGAATAGCCCTGCCGCCCGGACGCCTCATTGAGCGTCAGGCACAGCGAATTGTTCCAGCAGTTTGGCCGCGCTTGCGGCCTCCCCTATCTAGGGGCGGAATAGCGGAACGAAAGCAGAAGGTCGAGAACTTCCGATCTCATCCCCTCAGGAGGCTTTTCCCGCTCCATGATCCAGTCGAAGACATGCTGGTCCGGGATGTCGAGCACAGCCTCGAACTCGTCCAGCTGCCGCCCGTCAAAGCCCGCCAGGTGCGCGTCGGTAAACTGCTGCATATAGAGGTCCAGCTCCCTGAACCCCCGCCTGTCCGCCCGGAACTTCAACTTCCGCCGCCGCGTCTCGATCTCATCCATCCCGGCGTCTTACCCCACCGATCCCGATCCAGAAACCCACTCCTGTGCGGCCGCTCCATCATCATTCCGGACACGCGCAACGTGTCGCGCAGGAACCCAAGGGGCCACGCCCACCCAACCGTCCCCCTCTGTCTCGCCGCGAAGACGCGG
>JAUYSA010000223.1 GCA_030696545.1 Hyphomonadaceae bacterium | reverse complement strand
GACCTCAAAACCTCTATCGTCACCCGCGGCATCACCTCACCCCGCGCCATCGAATTCCTGCCCGACGGCGCAGTCCTGATCACGGAGCGCGCCGGCGCGCTCCGCATCGTGCGCGACGGCAAGCTTGATCCCAAACCCATTGCTGGCGGGCCGGAGAAAGTCGCGGTCCTCGGCACGGCCACCGGCTTCATGGACATCGCCCTGCACCCGGACTTCAAGACCAACGGCCTGATCTACCTGTCCTACCACAAGCCGCGCGGCGACCTCGGCTCCAACGCCATCTGGCGCGGCCGCTGGGACGGAACGAAGATCGTCGATGGCCGCGACATCTTCCTCTCGGACGATGTCGACGCGCTCTACACACGCATGATGTTCGGGCCTGACGGCAAACTCTATTTCACGATCGGCTGCCCGGGCGTTGGCACGGACGACTCGATCGGCCGCGCACAGGACCCCGCGGACTTCGCCGGCAAGACCTTGCGCCTCAACGACGACGGCACAGTCCCGAAGGACAATCCGTTTGTCGGAAAGAAGGGCTACAACCCTGAGATCTTCACGCTAGGCCATCGCGTCAATCTCGGCCTCACGCTGAACCCGTGGACCAAGGAATTCTGGGTCTCCGAACACGGGCCGCAGGGCGGCGACGAGGTCAACATCCTCCGCCCCGCGCAGAACTATGGCTGGCCCTCCGTCAGCGACGGCCGCTACTACGCCGGGCAAAAAGTCTCCGGGGAAACGCCTTTCAAGGACGGCACAATCCGCCCGCACATCTCTTATGTCCCGTCGATCGCCCCCGGCGGGATGGTCTTCTACACCGGCGACAAATTCCCCGGCTGGAAACGCAATCTCTTCCTCGGCGCCATGCGCATGAGCAACTCCCCGCGAACCGGCCACATCGAGCGCATCGTCTTCAACGACAACTGGGAAGTCATCCGCTCGGAGATGCTCCTGCTCGATCTCCACCAGCGCATCCGCGACGTCGACCAGAGCCCCGACGGCTATCTCTACGCGATCACAGACGAGGGCGCGGACAGCGTGCTGCTGAAGATCGAACCGGGGAAATAGCGCGCGCGACGGCCCGCTCTTCCCCCGCCTGCGGGGGAAGCGGATCGCGGCGAAGCCGCGAGACGATGGGGGCGAGTCCCAAGCGAACTGCCCATTCCTTGTCCCGCTCCTCCCGACGAAAGTCGGGACCCAGAGCAACGAGCACTGCCGTCGTAACTCGCCCCCATCCCGGCTCCGCCGTACTTCCCCCGTTTCACGGGGGAAGAGCTTCAAAAAACAAAACAGCCCGCGCTCATCACGCGGGCCGTTTCAAACTCACATAACAACAGGATCAGTCCTGGCCCGGCGTCGCACGCGGGCGCGAGAGCAGGCGGCAGATCTCATCGAGCTGTTCGAGTTGCGCGTACTTGATCCGCACCTCGCCGCCCTTGCCGTTCACATGACGGATATCAACATCGAGACCCAGCGAGCGCTGCAGGTCGAGCTCCAGCGCCTTCGTGTCCACGTCCTTGTCGTCAGCCGTCTTGGCGTCAACCTTGCCGCCGGATTTCTCGACCTTCGACAGCGCCTCGGTGTCACGCACCGACAGGCCCTTCGCGATGACCGTCATCGCAATCGCCGACGGATCGGATGTCTTCAGCAGCGCACGCGCATGGCCGGGCGTCAGGCGGCCTTCGCGTACATGCTCACGCACATCTTCAGGAAGATTCAGCAGGCGCAGCGTGTTCGACACATGCTCGCGGCTCTTGCCGACCTGCTGCGCCACCGATTCCTGCGTCCGGCCAAAACGGTCGATCAGCGATTTGTAGGCTTCCGCCTCTTCCACCGCATTGAGATCAGACCGCTGCACGTTCTCGATGATCGCGATCTCGAGCATCTCGCGATCGTCCATCTCACGCACGACCGCCGGCATGACTGTGAGCCCGGCGCGCCGCGCCGCGCGCCAGCGGCGTTCGCCGGCGACAATCTCGAACATCTCGGCATTCGCCGGATCGGGGCGAACGAGGATCGGCTGGATCACGCCCTTGGTGCGGATCGACTCAGACAGCTCTTCCAGCTCGGCCTCGATGAAGGTGCGGCGAGGCTGTTTCGGATTCGGAATGATGCGATCGATCGCAATCTCCGACGAAGCAACTTCATTCGTGGACGGAGCGCTGCCCGCGGCCGACGGCTCCGGATTCTCGACGACATTGCGCGCGCCGGAATAATCGCCCAGCAGCGCCGACAGTCCGCGTCCAAGCTTCGCCTGTTTCAAAGGTTGGTTCACGCCGCAGCCCTCTCGCGTTCGCGTTGCATCAGTTCCTGAGCGAGCATGATGTAGGCTTCGCTACCGGAACATTTATGGTCGTACAGAATTGCGGGCAGGCCGAAGGACGGCGCTTCCGACAGCTTCACGTTTCTCGGGATCACGGTCTGATAGACCTTCGCGCCAAAGAACGAGCGCACTTCGCCTGCGACCTGGTCGGAAAGATTGTTGCGGCGATCGAACATGGTCAGCACCACGCCCTGGATCTCAAGCTCCGGGTTCAGCGCGGTGCGCACGAGATCAACCGTTCGCAGAAGCTGCGACAAACCTTCGAGCGCAAGGAACTCGCACTGAAGCGGAACCAGCACGGCGTTCGCTGCCGTCATTGCATTGATCGTCACGGCCGACAGTGAAGGCGGGCAGTCGATCAGCACGGTGTCGTAATCACGCCCGGTGCGGCGCAGCGCTTCGAACGCCTCGCGCAGCTTGAAATTCTTTCTCGGATCGTCGTGCAGGATGGTCTCGACGCCGGCGAGGTTTTCGTCTCCCGGCACCAGGTCGAGGTTCGGCACCTTGGTATGGATGATCGCTTCGGCCAGCGTGCCCTCGCCCACCAGCACATCATACGATGTCTTGCGCCGCGCCACGGGCTCGACGCCGAGCCCGGTCGAGGCGTTGCCCTGCGCATCGCAATCCAGAATGAGCACGCGGCGGCCCACCGCTGCGAGAGCAGTGCCGAGATTGATGGCGGTGGTGGTTTTACCCACCCCGCCTTTCTG
>JAUYSA010000221.1 GCA_030696545.1 Hyphomonadaceae bacterium | reverse complement strand
CAGCTGGCGATGATGAATGGCGTGAAGGTGAAATAGCGAAACACGAACCTAACAAGGGTGGTCGCTCAATCCCCCCGGAGCTCAAAGCCGCACCTAGAAGGCGGCGGACCGCCCCTCCCTCACAGCGCAGGCCCGTCTTGCCCGACGGCCTGCGCTTTTTCTTTTACATGAAACTGTAGGGCTCCACGTCGAGCGCAACGCGCACATTTGACGGCAGCTTCACGCGCTCTTTCCACGCCGCAAGAAAGGCCGAGAGGTCGACATTGCGGTCGGAGCGCACAAGGAAACGCCGGCGATGACGGCCGCGCAGTACGGTGATGGGCGCTGGCGCCGGCCCCCAAACCTCGACGCCGGATGCATTCGGCTGGGCGGCGCTGAAAGCCGCTGCACATTCATTTGCCTGCTCTGCACTGGGCGCTGACAGGATGATGGCGCCGAGCCGGCCATAGGGCGGAAAGCCGACGAGGCGGCGCTGGTCCATCTCGTAGGCGATGAAGGCGTCGCGGTCACCCGCAGCCAGCAGCGCGATCGCGGGACTGTCCGGCGCATAGGTCTGGATGATGGCGCGGCCCGGCTTGTCGGCGCGGCCAGCCCTGCCCGCGACCTGCAGGAGAAGCTGGAACGTGCGCTCGCCAGCGCGCAGATCGCCGCCGCGCAGGCCGGCGTCTGCATCCACAACGCCTACCAGCGTCAGCGTCGGAAAGTTGTGACCCTTGGCGACTATCTGCGTGCCGATGAGGATGTCGATCGCACCATTCTCCATGCGCGTGATCAGCTCACGCAATGCATCCGGCGACGTGACTGTATCCGACGACAGCACTTCAACGCGCGCACCGTGAAAGCGCGTATGCACCTCTTCGGCGAGCCGCTCGACGCCAGGGCCGACGCCTGTGAGCGAACCCTTCGCGCCGCAGTGCGGACACACCAGGGGCTTGTCCATCGTATAGCCGGTGAGATGGCAGACGAGCTTCCCGGAATAGCGATGCTCGACCAGCCAGGAGTCGGAGTCTGGCGCCTTCAGCCGCTCGCCACAGGCGCGGCACAGCACCAGCGGCGCATAACCACGCCGGTTGAGGAACAGCAACGCCTGTTCCTTCGCCGCAAGCGTCTGGGTAATCGCGGCGGCCAGATCAGGCCCGATCCAGCGGTTTGTATCGGTCGGCGCATGACGCATGTCAGCCCGCGCGATGGATGGCAGCTGCGCCACGCCGGGCCGGGCGCTGAGCTTCAGGTGCGAATATTTTCCCTGCTGCGCATTCGCCATGGTTTCGAGCGAGGGCGTCGCCGAGGCGAGAATAATGGCGCACTGTTCGATCGACGCGCGCAGCACGGCCAGATCACGGGCGTGATAGATGACGCCTTCTTCCTGCTTGTACGACTGGTCGTGCTCTTCATCGACGATAATCAGGCGCAGCTTGCGATATGGCAGGAACAGAGCCGAACGGGCGCCAACGACAATCCGCGCGCGGCCCGCCGCCACTTCCCGCCAGACACGGCGTCTCGCCGCTGACCCGGCCGCCGAGTGCCATTCAGCCGGCACAACGCCGAACCGATCCTCGAAACGCGATGTCACCGCTTGCGTCAGAGCGATCTCGGGCAAGAGAACCAGCACCTGGGCGTCAGGATCGCGGCGCAACGCCTCTGCAATGGCTTCGAAATAAACCTCGGTCTTGCCCGAGCCCGTAACACCGTCGAGCAGCGCCGCGCGGTAGGTATTGTCGCGCACCATGTCCCGCAGATACCCGGCGGCTTCCTTCTGTTCGCCGGTGAGATCTCGCGGAGGACGTTCCGGGTCCGGCAGAGGAAATGGCGGATCGAGCGAGCGCTCGACATGCGTAAGCGCCCCGGCATCCAGAAGCCCCTTCACCACGCCGGACGACACTCCAGCCGCACGCGCGAGATCCGCGCCAGAAAGCGGCGCGCCGGCTTCGGCAAGAACCTTTTCGCGCGCTGGCGTCATCCGTTCGGGCGTCTGACCCGACGCGACGACAAGCAGTTCCACCGGCGGCTCATCCAGCGCTTCTCGCGATCGCATCGCCATGGCCAGAAGATTACCGACCGGCGCGCAGACATATTTCGCGGCCCGCTCGATGAAAGTGCGCATGTTGGCCGGCAGCAGCGGCGCCTGCGCGATGACTTCGAGCACAGGTTTCAGCTTGCGATTGCTCGGAACGGTTCGCTCGCCCCAGACAACGCCGATGACCTCGCGCGGCACCAGCGGACCGACGACAAAGCTTCCCGGCGGCGCTTCGACGCCTTCGGGCAGTTCATAATCGAACGGTTCCGGCAGGGGCTGAGGAAGCAGCACCGAGACGATTCTGGGTGGGAACAGCATCACCTCATGGTCAGACCAGCCCGCAGGCTGTCAACCACGGCGGCGCCGCAGATGATGCAGACACCTGAAAACAGGGAGTTACGGGTTCGGACAGCGGACGAGACGAACCGGCTCGCGCGCATTCTGCTGGAATTGCACGGCCGTATCGGATGGCCCGAAATTGATCCGGAACGTGTCCTCGCCCGTGCGGTCGCTTGCCACGCAGGACGCCACAATGGTGTAGGACATGGAGCGGCCGCTCGGATGCTCCTCCTCGATCGATTTGACCGCGCAATCGCCATCGCCCTGCTTCAGGCTGATCGACTTCGGCGACAGCGCCACCGTCTTTGCCGGATCGCCACAGTCGGTCTCGATCGACGCCCATGTTCCCGCAAACCCAGGATCTATGTTGGCGGGCGGCGGGCCGATCGGGACAGAGGAAATGCTGGAGGATCGCTGAACCGGCGGCGTGACGGGCTGTTCAACAACAGTCGTGGCCGCAGGCGGGCTGCAGGCAATCAGGACGGCCAGCGCGAACGTACCGAGCGCCCATCCCTGGCTGGCTGTTGGTTTCATTGCTTGGTTCCTTGTTGCCGGGCCAAGGGCAAGAACGGGAGACAAGGCCAAAGCGTTCCCTGAAAACCGGATTTGGCGGCAATTTCAGGGCGCTGTCGAAGAAACACGGCCTTAACGCGAACCCTACATCGTCACCGGCATGAGTACGCCCCATACGGCACGCGAAGCCCTGCAGGAATTCTCGGTCTGGCTGGAGACCGAACGCCGCGCGTCGGAAAAGACGATTGAGGCCTACCAGCGCGATATCGGCAATTTCATCGGTTTCCTCGTCGAGCATCTTGGCGGCGAACCGCACGTGTCGGATCTCAAGCGGCTGTCGCGTCATGACGTGGTCGCATGGCTGGCGCGGCGGCGGACACAGGACAATCTGGCGGCTTCGTCACGCGCGCGGGCGGCTTCGAGCCTGCGGGCGTTCTACCGCTTCCTCGACCGCAGGCTCGATGCCGCCAACGCCAAGGCCATGATGTTCGAGAGCCCAAGGCGGCCACATCGCCTGCCCCGCCCGTTGCCCGAGAAACTTGCGGCTGAAGCCATCGAGATCGCAGGGGACGGCGATGGCGAGGACGTGGCCGAATGGGTGCTGGCGCGGGATGCAGCGATCCTCTCGCTGCTCTATGGCGCGGGGCTTCGTCTTTCCGAAGCGCTATCGCTGAGCGGCAAGGATGTGCCTGCGCCCGAAGCGCTGCGGGTTTACGGCAAGGGCCGCAAGGTGCGGATCGTTCCGCTGATCCGCGTCGTGCGCGAAGCGATCAACGCCTACGCGAAGCTGTGCCCCTATCCTGCCGCGCCCGACGAGATGCTGTTCCGCGGCACGAAGGGCGGACCACTGAACCCCCGCATCGTGCAGCGCCTGATGGAAAAGCTGCGCATACGCCTCGGCCTGCCCGAGACGGCAACGCCACATGCACTGCGCCACTCATTCGCGACGCATCTGCTCGCGAATGGCGGCGACCTGCGCTCGATCCAGGCATTGCTTGGCCACGCCAGCCTGTCGACGACGCAGATCTACACCGGCGTTGACGCAGCACGGCTGATGAAGGTTCACGCCGAGGCACACCCCCGGGCGTAACGTGCTACTGGCCGAGGCCCTGGAAGGCGGCGGTCATGCACTGCTCGATGCCCTTCTGCTCTTCTGGCGTCAGGTTCGCGAGCACTTCCATCGGGTTCGCATTTTCGTTCTTGGCCTGAAACTGCTTGCACCATTCCGGCGAGCCGACAGCCGGGCTGCAGGCCGTGGTGAGCACTGCGCTGGCGGCGAGAAGTCCGAAGAAAGCTACACGCATGTTATTACCCCCTTGTGAGTTCGTCCCTTAGAAGGGCCGGACCCTGAACACCCGGCTCCGCCAAGTCAACCAGCGGCCGGCGCAGGCGCGTTTTTGATCGGCGAGGCGCACCCCTTGAGCGTTTCGCCTTTCCAGCTGGCCGTGACCGACCAGTGATACTCGCGCTCCCCCAGCCCGTCCTGGCAGTCCTCCTGGCGCAGCGTCATGATAAAATCTCCTTCAGGCGTTTTCGACGTCAGCAAGACATCGTTCTGCGCGCCCTTCGATTTCACCGGCAGCTCGCCCGCGATATCGCGCTCGCCAAGCACGGCTATG
This sequence comes from Hyphomonadaceae bacterium, assembly GCA_030696545.1. Lineage (GTDB taxonomy): Bacteria > Pseudomonadota > Alphaproteobacteria > Caulobacterales > Hyphomonadaceae > UBA7672. Next base: position 3,315 of record JAUYSA010000221.1, on the reverse strand, counting down.
CTGGTGCTTTTCGTGGCGCGGGAGACTTTTACGCCCCAGAATGCGGGGTCCATGCCGTTCACTTCGAGATCGCCATCAAGCTCGGCGTCCGCAGGCGAGCAGGCGGCAAGTGCGGCGACGAGCGCGAGGGATGCACAGGCGAACTTGAACATGGCGGTCTCCTTATCGCCCCAGATCTAGCGCGGCCGGGCGGAAGTCCAAAGCGTTGAAATGCGACGTGACAGGCGGCGGCTGGCGCACTCAGATTAATGCGCTAGAACATGGCATGGACGTCAGCTTCCATCGGATGACTGCCGCGCAGCTCGCAGCCGGGCTGAAGAAGAAGGCTTTCAGCGCTCAGGAGCTTTGCCGCGCGGCGATCGAACGGATCGAAGCGCTTGATCCGCAGATCAACGCCGTGGTCGTCCGCGATTTCGAGCGGGCCCACACCGAGGCGCGGCTGGCCGATGAAGCGCTGGCGCGCGGCGAGCAGAAAGCGCTGACCGGAATTCCGATGACGGTGAAAGAAAGCTTCGATCTTCGCGGGCACGCGACGACGTGGGGCTTTCCGGTTCACAGCGAACATGTTGCACGCGAAGACGCGCTGGCTGTTCAGCGCCTGAAGGCTGCGGGCGCGGTGATCCTCGGCAAGACCAATGTGCCGCCTGCTCTTGGCGACTGGCAATCTGCGAACCCGATCTATGGACGGACCAACAATCCGCATGACTTGACGCGCTCTCCGGGTGGATCGTCGGGCGGGTCTGCTGCGGCGATCGCGATGGGTTTCTCCGCGCTGGAGATGGGATCGGATATCGGCGGATCAATCCGTGTGCCGGCGGCGTTCTGTGGCGTCTATGGTCACAAGTCGAGCCATGGGCTGCTGCCGATGGGCGGACACACGGCTGGTGGCTCGCGGGTCGCGCCGCAATTACTGAGCGTGATCGGACCGCTCGCGCGATCTGCGCAGGATCTGGCGATAGCGCTTGATGTGGTGGCAGGCCCCGATGCGGAATCGCCGGCTAGTAAAGTGGTGCTGCCGCTGCCCCGGCATGGGCGGCTCGGGAGTTTTCGTGTGTTCGTGCTCAATCATCATCCGGTCGCGCGGGCGGACGGCAATATCCTTGGCGCGCTTGAGGCGCTTGCCGATCATCTGACACGCGAAGGCGCGGCCGTTGCGCGGCAATCGAGCCTGCTGCCGGACCTCAATGTTCAATGGAAGACCTATCAGACGATCCTGCACACGATCATATCGCGAGGCGACCCGAGCGTGACGCGGCCGCCGATTTCGGCGCATGACTGGCTCGACGCTCTCGACATGCAGCTGCGCATCCGCCGGCAGTGGGCGGACTTCTTTCGGCATTTCGACATCGTCCTCTGCCCTGCCTTTGGCACGCCCGCATTTCCGCACACCGATGAGGCGGACTGGCGCAAGCGGCCGCTCGACATGGATGGCGAACCGGGCAATTTCGGATCGCAGCTTGGCTGGGCCGGAATCGCGACGGTGGCGAACCTGCCATCCACCGCGATCCCGCTTGGCCTCAGCAAGACCGGACTGCCTGTGGCCGTTCAGGCGATCGGGCCGTTCCTTGAGGACAAGACCGCGATCGCTTTCGCGGGCATGGTCGGCCACGAGATCGCGCCGCCCGCTCTGGCGATGTGATCACCAGGTTCGAGCGCCTGCGGTTCGCGTGATCTTTGGCTTCGCCAGCAACCACACGCCTGCAATAGTCAGCACCATCGAGGCGACATGCGGCCAGCCGAATGGCTCGTGCAGGATCATCACGGCGGCCCACGCCGCCACGACCGGACCGACGCCGCCGACCGCGCTCATCCTGCCGGGACCGATGCGGCTGATTGCTTCGGCGATCATGAAGCTGGGGATGACAGTGCAGACGATCGCGAGCACGAGGGCAAGCCAGTAGCCGTTGGCCGTAACCGGCGGGGGCGAATGAAACGCCATGTCGATGCCGCTCTGCGTGAGGAAAACAATCGACGCGGCCGACATGCCGAAAGCGGTGAACAGCGTCGAGCCCATGCGGGAGATGATCGGCTTCGAGGCCGTGACATAGACGGCGTAGATCAACGCGCCGGCGAAGATGAGGCCGCCGCCCAGCCATGCATTGGGGCCCTGATGGTCAATCTCGGCGCCGAACAGGATGGCGACTCCAGCGTAGGCGAGCACCAGCGCAATGATGTGGCGGCCGGTGAGTTTGTCCTTCAGGAAGAACCACGAAAGCGCGGCCACCATGGTCGGATAGATATAGAGAATCAGGCGTTCGAGCTGGGCCGAGACGTATTTCAGGCCTTCGAAGTTGAGCCAGGACGACAGGCAATAGCTCATGATGCCCAGGCCTGCGGCGAGCGCATAGGTTTTCAGCGAAGGCTGTTTCTTGAGACGCATCCACGCATAGACGCCGATCGCGAAATAGATCGGCAGCGAGAAAGCCATGCGAAGCGTCAGCAGCTGCGAGACGCCGATGCCTTCGGCGAAGGCGAGCTTGATGACGACGCCCTTGAGCGAGAACAGGGCCGCGCCGAGTGCTGCAAGGCCGACGCCGATGGCGCGGTTGCGGGCTTCGAGATCGGCTGGGAGCGCTTCGGTGGTCATCTTCGTCTCTCCGCTCGTCCCTTGAGTCTTCTGCGGAGGCGCTGGTCGGGACGAGGGATCGCCGGCGCTTCCGCCGCCGGCCTCGCCGCTCTAGTCGCGACGCGCCGGCGCAAGCCGTTTAATGGCCTGCTTAAGTCGAAGGGTTTTGGCGCGGGTGATCATGAGCGGGGTCCTAGGCCTGTTTTTTAGGAGGCGCAACGGCGACGGGTGGGAGTTGAAGGAGATTTCCGGATGTTGCGTGGTGCATGGGCAAGCGGGGGCGATCTCGGAAGCTGGGGCTTTCGAGATAGAGTTTCTGAAATGGGCAGAGTTGGTTTGTGGGAGGTCCGCGAGGTTGCGCGTGGGTACCCCCTCCGTCTTGCGCGCAAGGGCGCGCAATCCACCTCCCCCACTTCTTCGAAGTGAGGGAGGCAAGACAACGGTGCTTTGCCTCCACCAGTCGAAGACTGGGGGAGGTGGCTTGTGGCGTAGCCGCAAGACGGAGGGGGCATTGGGCGTGATTGTGCTTGAGGCTCTCGGCGCGCTTCTGTGCGAGACGCTCATAGTCCTCGAAGCGGATGATGAGACGGCGGAAGCTGCGCCAGCAGGCTTGCGGCGTTCGGCCTGAGCGGCTGGCCGTGCGGTTCGCCTTGAAATCCCGCGCGCGGGAGCGGGTCCCCATGATCTCGCAGGCACGGAGATAGATCAGCAGGTCGAGCTTGGCGTGGGCGTCGGCGAGGCCTGCGGTG
>JAUYSA010000177.1 GCA_030696545.1 Hyphomonadaceae bacterium | reverse complement strand
AAACGCCCAGCCACACCGAGTCGTCACCTTGAAAGCGTAAGACATGATCCGGAATCGGATCGGGGGCGCGATAAATGGTCGCGACATCGCCCAAATACAATATGTTTGGAATCGAGGCTTGAACTCATGAGAGTGCTGTTGCCCATGCCGGGGAACGAGGCGATGGCCGCCGGTCTCGCGGCGCGGTCGTCTGCCGAACTCGGACTCCTGGAGACACGACGCTTCCCTGATCAGGAATCCTATGTTCGGATCGCCAGTGATGTGCGCGGAAAGGTCGTCGACATCGTCTGCTCGCTCGCCCGACCGGATGAGCAGTTCCTCAGGTTGGTTTTCGCCGCCAGAACGGCGCGCGAACTGGGTGCGACCGCCGTCAATCTTGTTGCGCCCTATCTTGCCTACATGCGCCAGGACAAGCGGTTCCAGGAAGGGGAGGCGATTTCATCCATTCACTTCGCGAACCTGCTGTCCCAGATGTTCGACAATCTTGTGACGGTCGATCCGCATCTACATCGCCGCAATGATCTAGGAGAGATTTTTTCAATACCGACACGGGTGAAGCATGCGGCGACGCTGCTCGCGGAGTGGATCAAGATCAATGTCGAAAGGCCGTTGGTGATCGGACCAGATAGCGAAAGCGAGCAGTGGGTATCAGCCGTCGCGCAATATGCCGGGGCCCCGTATGTCGTTCTGTCAAAACAGCGCTCTGGCGATCGTCAGGTCAAGATCACGGTTCCCAGCCTGGACCAGTGGAAGGACCGGCGCCCGGTTCTGATCGACGATATCGTGTCTTCCGGGCGCACAATGATTGAAGCGGCCGGCGAACTGAGCAGCCGCGGCCTCGCGAAGCCCTATTGCCTGGCGGTACATGCCCTGTTCGCCGACAACTCCTACGCTCAGCTCACCAGTCTGTCCGATCGGGTCATCACGACCGACACCGTCCCGCATCCGTCAAATGCAGTTAGCGTTGTCGAATTGATAGCGTCGAGCGTGGCGGCCTAGGGCGCAGTGCTTACAGAAGTCTCGATTTGTGAGGCAATTCTGGCGATTGCGCGCTGGGCTATCGTCTCCGCCGCTAGGGTTGCCAGATGACGTTGCGCGGTGCGCCTTGCGCAAAAGCTTCGATGTTTTCGAGCGTGGTCTCGACGATCCGCTTGACCGCCTCTGTGGTATTGTAGGCGTTGTGCGGTGTCACGAGCACGTTAGGAAAACGAAGCAGGGCGTGGTTGGCGACGAGCGCGGCGAGATCTGGATTGGACGCTGCCGCATCTGTCCTGAATATTTCGGCTTCGTCGCGCAGAGCGGGTTCATTGGGCAAGACATCCAGGCCTACTGCTCCCAGTTTTCCCCGGTCGAGCGCTCTGACCATAGCCTCGACATTCACAACCGAACCCCGTGCCGTGTTGATCAGCACGGCGTGAGGCTTCATCAACGCAAACTCGGCGTCAGATATCAGGTTTGTTGTCTGAGACGTGGCCGGTAGGTGCAGGGTGATGATGTCGCTTCGCGAAAGAGCTTCGCTCAGCGAGACATAGGAAAAACCCAGCCGTTGCGAGATTTCATGGTCTGGATGTTGGTCCACTGCGATCACGGCCATCCCGAAACCCATGGCAATTTCGATCACGCGACGTCCGATGCGCCCTGCGCCAATTACGCCAATCGTCTTCCCGCGCAGCTCGAACCCTCTCAAGCCAGACTGGGAGAATTGTCCGTGCAGTGTCCGTTCCACAGAAGCCGGAAGATGTCTGGCGAGTCCCAGGAGGAGGGCGAAAGCGTGCTCTGCGACGGTGGAATCGCCATAGTCGGGAACATTGCAGACTGTGACGCGGTGAGCCTTGCAATAGTTCAGATCGATGTGGTCGTAGCCCGTCGAACGGGTTGCAACGAGCTGCAAGCTGGGAAACTGAGCCAGAACGGTCGCGTCTAGTTTGGAATAGACAAACGGGCTCAGAATCTCGGCATCGACATGGTCACGCGCCGTCGTCGCAGTTAGCGCAGCGCTGGTGCACGAGATGCTATGCCGCGGCGCGAGGCGAAGGCATGCCTCTTGTTCCCACTGCTCTGTTTCGAAGACCGCGATCTTCATACCCTGCTCACAATTCTGCGAAAGCGGGAGGCTGGCCGCCACTGTCCCGCTGTTCGGGTAGGGGGCGAGGCGCGAGAAGGTGGTGAACCATATCAGTCATTCACTCCACCAGAGCCTGTGCCGCTGTTTCTGCTTTTCTTCATGGCGCGGGGTCATCACCTGCTCGCAGGAAATCAAAAGGCCCAATCCCAAGGCTGGCATTCGTTTGCAGAATCGAGGCCGCACCATCGCGAGTTCCTCCCGCCAGCGCGCGGATGGCATCGATCGTCTCAGGGATGACGATCGCCTGATTGTCGACCATGTAGGCGTAGAAAAGTTCATCGCCTTGTACCCGGAGCATGTCAGTCCAGAGGGCAACTTCATACAGATCGCCGTGGGGCCGACCGAGATCGGCCATCATTTCCTTGACCGCGTTTATGGCGCCTAGTCCATCAGCCGTGCGAATGTAAGCGATCCGCGGCGAGGTGCCGAACGCCTCGAGCACCTCTTCCTTCGATGCATCGCGCGTCATCTGAACGGACCAGTAGTGCAGGTGACCCAAGGTCTCAGGCACTTTGACCGCCATCGTCACGACGTCCAAGTCGGGATCGACGCTTCTTGCATCGGGCCCCTGGTGACTTGGAATCGCGGGCTCTGGCACCAGTGTGTTCATGATGCCGCCACGATCGCTCTCCCAGGGATCAGTCGCCCGTCGCAACAAGGTTCCACGCGCGCGGCGCAACAGTCCGGCGCGTTTCAGCGCGGTCAACGTACGTACGATTGATGTGGTGTTGCACGATACCACACGCGTCGCCGCCCGATCTATCGCCTCCAGATAGTTGGCCTCGGCGACAAACGAGTGCCCCGCGACCGCATGGGCTTCGCCGCCCTGCAAGACAAACGGACGATTTTGGGCGCGATAGGTCGGCGCATTCCGTGCGCCCACTCCCTTTGGCGTGCAGTCAACGACGACGTCGCAATCAGCGATCAACTCGTCGAGGCCGCCCTCCAGCTTCAGGTTCGCAGCTTCCATGGTGCGGGCGTCTTCGGTCGTCGCCCCATATAGCCGTACGCCCTGGTGGACGGCGAGGCGCAGGCGCCAGTCAGCAGTGATGTCTGCGACGCCCCTCAACTCCATGTCGTTCTGCCGCCCAATCGCGAGGGCGACGCGCTTTCCAATCACGCCGTAGCCATTCACTCCAACACGGATCTTTCGGCTTACGGTCATGGAGACGCCTTCCTTCGATTACCTGCTCTCCGGTCGCGGCATCGCGAGTGGAGCCGGGGCATCCTTTGGACTGATCGCGGAACGGCGCCGACGCCGATGCCGGACTGGGCCATCCAGCCGCGTGCGCTTGAGCAGGAGTGCGTTGGCCGCAACGATGGCGGAGCTTCCCGACATGGCCAGGGCGGCAATCTCCGGGCTCAACGTGAAGGGATAAAGGACGCCGGCGGCAAGGGGGAAGGCAATGACGTTGTAGCCAACCGCCCACCAGAGGTTCTGGTGCATCTTGCCCAGGGTCGCCCGCGACAGCTCGATCGCCTTGACGACGTCTGCCGGATCGCTTCGCATCAGGACGACATCGGCGCTTTCTATGGCGACGTCGGTGCCGGCTCCAATGGCAAAGCCCACGTCCGATTGAGTAAGGGCAGGGGCATCGTTGACGCCATCCCCAACGAAGCCGACCTTTGAGCCCTGATCCTGGAGGCCCTTCACCTTGGCGGCCTTGTCTCCGGGGAGGACCTCCGCGAGAACGATGTCGATCCCAAGCTCCCTGGCGATGCGCTGGGCCGTGCCGAGATTGTCGCCGGTCATCATGGCGACCTTCACGTCCATCGCCTGCAGCCGCTCGATCGTCGCCTTGGCGGTCGGTCGCGGCGCGTCCGCGACGGCAATGAGTCCAATCAGCTTTCCATCAAGGGCGATGTGAACGACGGTCCGCCCGGATCCTTGCAGCCGTTCTGAAGCGACCGCCAATTCACCAAGTTCAACGCGATGCTCCCCCATCAGGATGCGGTTGCCGGACAGCACTTCATGTCCATCGACGGTCGCTTTGAGGCCCTTGCCTCCAAACGACTGAAAGTCGCTCGCGGTAGAGACTGGCAAACCCTTTGCCCGCTCCAGAACGGCCTTGGCGATGTGATGCTCGGATCCCTGCTCGATGGCCGCGGCGATCGAGAGTATCTTCGTTTCGTCGAAGCCGGACGCGGGGACGATCTCGACGACTTTGGGTTCTCCCATCGTAAGCGTGCCGGTCTTGTCGAACACGACGATGTCGAGCTTGACCGATTCCTCGAGCGCTGCTGCGTCCTTGATCAGGATGCCGTTGGCGGCGCCGAGGCCGGTTCCCACCATGACTGCCATGGGCGTAGCCAGCCCGAGCGCGTCGGGACAAGCGATGACGAAGACAGTGATGGTCAGGGTGAGAGCGAACAGCAATGTCTGACCCACCACCCAGAACCAGATGACGAATGTCAGCAGTCCAATCAGGATCGCCGCAAGCACGAGCCATTGGGAGGCGCGATCAGCCAGGAGCTGGGCCGGCGCCTTCGAATTCTGGGCTTCTTGAACCAACTTGACGATCTGGGCGAGCGCGGTGTCGGCGCCAACCTTCGTCGCGCGATACCTGAACGTTCCTGTCTTGTTGATGGCTCCGCCGACCACACTATCGCCTGCGTCCTTGGTGACGGGGAGGGACTCGCCCGTCAGCATCGATTCGTCGATGTCCGAGCCACCAGTCTCAATGACGCCATCCACCGGGATCTTGCCGCCTGGTCGCACCACTACGAGCTCACCGACCAGCACGGCCGATGTTGGAACCTCTACCTCTGCGCCGTTTCGCAAAACCTGGGCCGTGGGCGGCGCCAGATCCATCAAGTGCCGGATCGCCGCCGAAGCGCCGGCGCGCGCGCGCATTTCCAGCCAATGTCCCAACAGAATGAAGACCAGCAGCAGCGCCGACGCTTCATAGAACTGCTCGGCTTCGTAGAAGAACGTCGCGCCGATACTGAAGAAATAACCGGTGCCGACGCTCAACAGCACGAGGACCGCCATGTTGAGTACGCCCCGTCGGAGGGCGCGTGCCGCAGCGATGAAGAATGGCCATCCGGGATAGAGGATCGCCCCGCTAGCGAGAACGAACAGCACAAGTTTCAGAGGCAGGCCGAAAGGCGGATCGACGCGCATGAATTCCATGCCCATCGGCGCCAGGAAGAAAATGGGAATCGTGAAGGCGAGGCTCACAAAGAACCGGTTGCGCATGTCGCGGGCCATGGCCTGCATGTCCATGCCTGGCCCGTGGCCCATCTCGTGTCCGGCGTGCGGATCGATGGAGGCTTTCTTGGCCGGCTTGGACGCTGCTTTGTCATGCACGTGCCCGGGCGCGTGAGTGTCCTCCGGTGCAACCGTATCCTCGTCAGGCGTGCAGACATGTCGCGGGACGACTTCGCCGCGGCAATGGAAGCCGCAGTCGCGCACAGCATCCCGAAGCTGCGAGACGGTCGCGACGGCTTCATCATAGGTCACGGTCGCCGACGCGGTGGCGAAGTTGGCTGAGACCTGCGTAACGCCGGGCAAGGCGCGCAGTCGCCGCTCCACCACAAGCGGATCCAGAGGCGTCCGGAATGTCGACACATCGACGGTCGTGGTGCGCACCAGGAACTCCCGCTGGATTCATTGTACCATACGCTGCTACGCCCATATCCCCGCATCTTTGTTGGCGGGGCGAGATCGATCGTCGTCGCAGTACTGGGCGGCGCGACCTCAAAGCTGGTCGGCCGATATGTCCTGGTCGACGACGTTCGATCTTGATCTGGGTCAGACCGGGCAGGTTCAAAACAATTGGCCTGCGGCGATCAGGCCAGAATCTTGTTTTTCAGGGGGCGGCTGCCGAGGCGCGTAATAACATCATGTCCCAGCAACCCTGGAGTGAAGTTGCCAAGTCCTGACCCGACCTTGATCAATGTAGTAGATCGACCCCGCTCGGCGATCCCGCAGGATATCGGCGGCCATTCGAGCGTGGGGCGCGTCTCAGTCGCGGGCCGGATGCTTGCCACGCGAAGCTCGACTGGTTTTTGGAGATGCGGGTGAGCGTTTCAGAATCGCCCAAACCCCAAGCCTATCTCGTCGGTGCGGGCATAGCTGCTCTCGCCAGTGCGGCCTACCTGATCCGGGACGGCGCCTTCGCAGGCAAGGACATTCATGTCCTTGAAGAAGCGTCCGTGCTCGGCGGCAGCCTGGATGGCGCGGGATCCCCGGACAGCGGCTATGTGATCCGCGGCGGTCGCATGACCACCTATGAAGCTTATACCTGCACCTTTGACCTCCTTTCCTTCATTCCTTCGCTTGGCGATCCCGGAATCTCGGTCAAGGACGAGATCTACGCGTTCAACCAGCAGTTTGTATCAAACTCCCAAGCCCGTCTGGTTGCCGGTGGACACAAGATTGACGCGTCTGACCTCGGGTTGAGCGTCAAGAACAAGTTCGATCTTCTGCATGTCGCCTCTGCTTCCGAAACCGCATTGGGCGCCCGGCGAATAGAAGAGATGTTCGATTCATCCTTCTTTCAATCCAACTTCTGGTTCATGTGGGCGACAACGTTTGCCTTTCAGCCGTGGCACGGCACCGTCGAGTTGAAGCGCTACCTGAACCGGTTTGTGCAGGAACTCCCCCGCATTCATACGCTCGCCGGCGTCCGGCGCACGCCCTACAATCAGTACGACTCGATCGTCCGTCCGTTGGTCCAATGGCTCACGGCGCAGGGCGTGCAGTTTGCGGCCGGGACGCGCGTGACCGATCTGGATTTTGCCTACGGTCCGAAGGGGAGGGCTGTCGACGCGATCCACTACGTGGAGAACGGCGTCCAGCACCGGCGCGCACTTGCCCCTGACGATCTGGTGTTCGTCACCAACGGTTCGATGACCGCTGCATCGAGTCTCGGGTCCATGCACTCCCCCGCCACCCTCAATGTCGACGAGCCGGGTGGGTCCTGGACCCTCTGGGAGGCGCTCGCCAGGAAATCCGACGACTTCGGCCGGCCTGAGGTCTTCACTCGCAACGTCGATGAGTCGAAGTGGCTGTCATTCACCGTTACCCTGAAGGACAAGACTTTCTTTGAGCTGATGGAACGGTTCACGGGAAACGCCGCCGGGACCGGCGGATTGGTCACCTTCAAGGATTCGCGCTGGTTGATGTCCGTCGTCCTGGCGCGGCAGCCACATTTCATGGGGCAGCCAGAGAACGTGCAGGTCTTTTGGGGGTATGGCCTGTTCGTCGATCAACCGGGCGACTTCGTGAGCAAGAAGATGTCCGAGTGCTCCGGAGAGGAGATTCTCATCGAATTGTTGGGCCACCTCCGTTTTGACGCTCACCGGGACCGGATTCTGGCGTCCGCGAATTGCATCCCCTGCATGATGCCTTTCATCACCAGTCAGTTCATGCCGCGGATCGAAGGTGACCGTCCGCACATCCGCCCGCTCGGAACTACCAATCTCGCCTTCATCGGTCAGTATTGCGAAATCCCCGACGATGTCGTCTTCACGGTCGAATACTCGGTGCGGTCCGCCCAGATGGCGGTCTATGGTCTGCTCGGTCTCGATCGGCATCCGTCGCCTCTTTACAAGGGGCAGTATGATCCGATGGTCCTGCTGGACGCAGTAAAGACGCTCCTGAGCTGAGACTTGTTTCGTGGGCCAGCGGCTATACGCCGGACGCGCCTCAAAGAACAGCAATAGGTTCCGGGGAACTCGCTTGGTCTGCGTATAGGCAGGACAGGGGATATCCAATGGGCGCGCCGCCATGCTCGCCTGAATCCCGCACTGCAGGAGATTGCACATGAGTGTTTCGAAACTGGCGACTCTTGGCGTCGCAGTGGCTGCTCTCGCGGCTGCGGGCTGCGCCTACGCGCCGCCATCCACGTCAAGCATGAAGACGCCCGCCGCAGGCGGGGGAATGATGAGTTCATGCATGGTCATGTCCCACGACGAGATGATGAAGAATCAGGGATGTGCTGACATGATGAAGAAGATGAACATGTCGGACGCCGAGATGTCCAAGATGATGTCCTGCATGAAGATGCCGCATGAGGCCATGATGAAGGATCAGGACTGCGCGGCGATGATGGCGAAGCATTCCGCCATGATGAAAATGGACATGCCGCACTGATCTGCCCTGCGTCCGGGCTGTGATCTCGAGCTCAGGGAGCGGTCGAAAGCGAGCTCATGCTCTCGCTCGATCGCGGCCGGGGCGTCGAACGTGAGCGGAGGAAGGTAAGCGGTGAGAGGCCCCCACGGATTTAACAACTTCCGCTGTCGACCGAGCCGCTGATGCCCGAGCCCGGTTTTGCAGGGTTGCTGCTCGCCATGGCGTCGCGCCGCAGCATCTGACGACCTGGCGGAGGCTGGGCGAGAGAATGCAGTTGACGCTTCTGGCGAAGGGTCGACCTCGTTCGTTCCGTTTGTGGTGGCGATACGCAGGAGGCGCGGCTGACAGCGCCGGTGTCGGCGCGCCGCGATCTCGCCGATCCGCCTCGACGAGACATCAGGCAAGCAAGCGTTGTTCGCAAATGTCAGCGCCTTTGCCGATAATTGTTTGGCTGCGCTCCCGCCTTATGGGGTTGGCGGTTTCCCGCCGTGCCGCTCAAGCCACGACTCAAGCTCGGCGATTTCTTTTTTTTGCATGTCGGAGCCCTTCTGCGCCATGCGTTTAGCTTCCGCATCATCACCGTGCTTCGCAAGGATTTCCGACATGGAGATCGCGCCACGATGGTGCTCAATCATCTTCAAGGCCCATGCGCGATCGGGATCCGCATCGTTACGCGCCATCATTGCCTTTTGCATCTTTTCCATCGACTCTTTGTATTCGTCCATGGCGGCCTGGCTATGCGAACCGGAAGCATGCTGCATCGACTGCTTGGCCTCCGGTTTTTGAGTTGATTGCTGCGCAAGCCCGGGCCCGGCCGCCAAGCCGAGCCCAACCGCAACGCTTAAGGCGGTAATCGATCTCATAATCATCTTGGGACTCCTTTCAATGAAACGTTCTTAAGGCCTGCTTGCAGGCCGCTTCGCATGCGCGACATGTCTCAGCGCAGATGCGGCAATGTGCGTGCATGTCCGCATGCTTCTCGCATTCCTCCGCGCATATCTTGAGCATTGCAGCGATGAGTTCCTCATTGCCGCCGCTTCGCCGAGCGCCGATTGCAGCTGTTGCTCGGCAGACATCGGCGCAGTCGAGGTTGAGCCGGATGCACTGGACCAGCGTCTGAACGTGGTCTTTCTCGGCGAGGCAGGCATCGGCGCAGACCGCACAGACCTGCGCACAATCCAGGCATTCCTCGACACACTTAATCAGGCTGTCGTTCGTGCTGCCTTTGACGTCGGGATGCGTGCTGATCATTTCGCGTACGTGCATCAGGGGCTCCTGAATCATCGGGTTCGCAGCCTTAACCGATTGAACCACTGACGGTTCCAAGCCTGCAGGGCCTATGGCTAGCATGCTGGCTTTGCGACTGCTTTTGTAGGGGGTCGGGCAGAGCGCGTAGATTAAAGACGGGCGGAGCACGCACCCAAGGCGCTTCTCAACCTAGGATATCCAAATCGGCACGCACGTCCCGCTTAAGGAGGAAGACTGGGCGGCGGCAGAACACGAGGCAGCCATCGTCGCGGAAGGGGGCAATCTCCTGCTGCTACCAGGTCGGGGACTGAAATTGACAGCGTCGGACACTGACTGGGCGAGATTCGCGCGTGATCTTACGCGCGAATCGCTTGCGGTGAAGACAGCTACCGCGAAGCGCGACGCCGACGGCATGTTCAAGGCGGGCGCCGACTTCTATCAGGTCTGCACGGATTGCCACGAAAAGTACTATGGCCCCTTTTTGAAACCAGATGGCACGTTCGTCCCGCCGAATTGAGCGTTCGATCAATCTCGGCGCGCGAGGCTATATGAAATACACGGGCGCAAACCCGCCGCCTTCGGTCCGGAAGTTGGTCGTCTGGCCTTGATAGAGGCGCGCGGCCGCAAGCAGCAGCGTGCCAGCGTAGGTGTAGAGCCGGACATCCAGCTTACGGGGCTGCGCGGCGCCATCGATCAACACCTGGCGCTCTGTTGGCTGAGCAAGATCCTGGGCGATATAGTCCGACGAAATGATTTCGGCCCAGACGGATCGCGTGAGCTTGTCGCCGCGATAGACTGCCTTGCCGCCATGGCCCGCGACGGGTTTGAAGAACAGCCGTTTGCGATCACTCCAGAGCTGGTCTGCATTGTCCCTGCTGACCTCGACAGCGCGTGGAATTGACGAGAGCTGATCGATTGCGTCCGCGGGCAATGACCAGCGGCGCAGCGTCTCCGGGTCGGAGAGCAGGGTCAGATTTCGCTTGTGCGCGTACAGGGCGTGGTTGCGCGGATTGGGCGTAACAACCGCGGCGCCAGCGAGATAGGCAGCTCGCAGCGCTTCGTGTCGCGGGTCCGACAGTGCGAAGTCGACGAGCCGATTGTAGACCAGGTCGATGACCTTGTCGCCGAAGCGAAGGGCGCCCCCGCTATAGGACAGCGAGTTCGGATCGAGGATGTACGACTCGATCCCCTGCATCGCAAACAGCCGCTGCATGAGCAGGAACTCGGGATAAAGATATTGCTGCTCGGGCTGATCGTCGACGATGGCGATCGTCCGCGGTCGGCCAGCCCCACGCTGGCGACGCCATTCACTTTCGAACATGGCGACGACGTTGGTGTCGAAGTCGCCAAGTGTCGTTCCCTTCTTGAGAGGTTCGACCATATCGCAGCAGGCAAGCTGGGCGCGCGCGCTGAAGGCGTTGAGAAGGGCGCCCCCCGCGTTCGTGTTGATTTCGATCAGGCGTGGGGCGCTGTCGCCAAGATGAAAGTCGTATCCCATGAAGACGCCCAAGGGGCCAAAATCCGCCGCCGCGACGTCCGGAGCCCACCCCAGCACCGCCTCCTGATACTCGCGGCGTTGAGCCGTTCGCTCGATAGCCGCCACGATGGCCATCATCGCGTCGCCCTCCGCCCGCGGAAGGAAAACGGGAACGTTGGAGAAGAGATGCGGGCGGCTCTTGATGTGCGCGTCATAGAAAGCGGGGTCGCTGGAAGCGTCCCCGAGAGCATCGGCCAAGGCCGCCCTGTCCAGCGTGACGCAGAAACAGCTCTGGTTGAACTGAGCCGCGAGATCGCGCACCGTATCGGCAACCGTCGAGCACGAGCGGGCGGCGCAGGAGACAGGGTCAATTGGTGCGGTCATAGGTTCGCGCTTCTGCTAGGTCTTCCATACCATAACCCATGGCGGCGGCATTCCGAGCAGCCTTCACAGACCATCCCACCATTGGCGTCAGGGCCGCATCAATCGCTTGTGATGAATCAAGTTTCAGGGGCAGTCGCGCCGTTACCGTACATAGCGTGATGGTCCGGAATTGCGCGCGCGATCATGCCTGCCGCAAGCCGGACACGCATTCTTGCATTTTCGAACGGATTGAACCGGGAGTGTGACGACGTGAAACTGGATCGGAAGTGGGCGCTCGTCATCGTATCGCTGGGAATCGTGGCCGGGTTCTTCGTGCTCCGGGAGCATTGGGCGCACGCTCTGGGTCTGGCGCCCTACGCGCTGCTGCTAGCATGCCCCCTCCTTCACCTCTTCCATGGGCATGGAGGCCACAAGAAGCACGAAGATCACCACACCGGATCCGACAAAACGGCATGACCTACGCTTATGCCGCAGACGCGGTCGCAGAGGTCGCGGCGACCACGGAGGCGCTATTTGATTGTCTCGACGACCAGGCCAGTCTGGGTGCTCACATGGAGAAGCCGTCCGCCATGATGCTGGGTGGCCGTATGATCTACCAGCTCGACGCCGCGCAGGGACGGGCGGCAGGCGCCGTTATCCGAATGCGCGGCAACATTCTGTGGCTGAAGATCTCTGTCGAAGAGGTCGTCGTTGAACGCACGAGGCCCTTGCGCAAGACGTGGGAAACCCGAGGGCGGCCAGTTCTGCTGATTATCGGTTCATATCGCATGGGATTCGAGATCGAGGCTGCCGGCCCACGCCAGCGGCTCCGGGTTTTCATCAGCTACGACCATCCCGCGTCGATTGTTGGGGGCATGCTCGCCAAATTGCTTGCCGGCGCCTACGCCCGTTGGTGCGTCACACGGATGACAGATGAGGCCCGGCGACACTTTTCTTGATCGCGAAATGCGGTAGCGATTGCCCCCGGGAAAGCGAAGCGTCGTTGAGGGATCCTGCCGTTCGCTGCGTAATGTTCGTGGACGCGCAATCGCGCGACACGTTCTGACGAGGAGTTGCGGATGGTTGACAGGGTGGCGAGAGGCCTTGGCCGGCGCCAATTTCTGATCGGGACGGCCATCGCGGCCGTCGCCATCACCACTGGTCCCGGTGCGTGGGCGCAGCAGCCCCCCGCGGCGGCAGAGAAACCGCAAACCCTGTCCGGCCCTGATATCCACCTGACGATCGGGCACGGCCAGATCACGATAGATGGCAGGACAGGGCACGCCATCACCATCAACGGAACCGTCCCTGGGCCGATCATTCGGCTCAAGGAGGGTCAGAAGGTTCGACTGCATGTCACGAATACGCTGGAGGAGGACACGTCTATCCATTGGCACGGACTGCTGGTGCCGTTCGAAATGGATGGTGTACCCGGCGTCAGCTTTCCGGGCATCCCTCCCGGCGAGACCTTCACCTACGAATTCCCGGTGAAGCAGTCGGGCACCTACTGGTTCCACAGTCACTCCGGCCTTCAGGAGCAGGAGGGGCATTACGCCGCAATGATAGTCGATCCGGCGGGCCCCGATCCAGTGGCCTACGACCGCGAGCATGTCATCGTCTTGTCGGACTACAGCTTCATCCATCCACACCGGCTGTTCCAGAAACTCAAACAGCAAGCGGGCGTGTTCAATTTTCAGAAGCAGACCATCTCGGGGCTTCTAACCGGTAAGGATCAGTCGCTTGGCGAGCGTTTGACCTGGGGTCAAGAACTCATGGATCCGTCCGACATCTCGGACATCACTGGGGCGGTCTACACCTTCCTCATCAATGGCCGCGGGCCTGGAGACAACTGGACCGGGCTGTTCACGCCCGGCGAGCGCGTGCGTCTTCGCTTCGTCAACGCCGCCGCGCAGACCATATTCAATGTGCGCATTCCCGGCCTGAAGCTCACTGTCGTTGCAACCGACGGGCAGAACGTGCGCCCGGTTACGGTCGATGAGTTCCAGATCGGCAACGCTGAAACGTACGACGTTATTGTCACCCCAACAGAAGATCGGGCGTTCACGCTCGTCTCTGAAGCCGTCGACCGCTCTGGAATGGGGCGCGCGACGCTCGCGCCACGGTTCGGCATGACGGCCGAGGTTCCGCCGCTGCGGGAGCGTCCGCTCGGTACGATGAAGGACATGGGCATGGCGCACGACATGGGCGGCATGGCCGCAATGCCGGGCGGCGAAAGTGCTGAGATGGATCACAGCGCAATGGCGGCGATGGCCGTGCCAGGCATGGCAGCCCCTCGTGTGCGAGGGTCTGATGTTATGGGCGACATGGCGGGTATGGAAGGCATGGACATGTCCATGCGAAACTGGATGAACGCCCCGCAGGTCGAGATGGGCCCCGGTGTGCAGTCGATTGCGCCTATGCCGACGGACCGTACGGGCGAGACCGGGCAGGGCCTTGAGAGCGTTGGCCATCGCGTCCTCGTCTATAAGGACCTCATCGCTCTTGAACCCAACGCCGACACGCGTGCGCCATCGCGCGAACTGGAGATCCGCCTCACCGGCAACATGGAACGCTTCATGTGGGGCTTCGACGGCAAGAAGTTTTCCGACAAGCCGGCGCCCTACGCCTTCCGGAAAAACGAACGTGTCCGCGTCAGCCTCGTCAACGACACCATGATGGCGCACCCCATTCACTTGCATGGTCACTTTTTTGAATTGGCCCACCGGGCCCCTCTTGGCCACATGCCGCGCAAGCACACGGTGATTGTCGCCCCGGGCGGGATTGTGAAGTTCGACTTCACGGCCGAGCCGGGTGACTGGGCGTTCCACTGCCACATGCTTTACCACATGCATGCCGGGATGTTTCAGGTCTTCACTGTGCGTCCGCTCGATGGAGCTGCCGCATGAACCGGTATCTTCTTCTTGCCGCTCTATCCCTAAGCGCAGCTAGTCCAGCGTTTGCCCAGCACGAAGGCCATGGCGCGCCGCAGACACCGGCTCCCCAGGCGCCCGCGCCGCAAAGACCCGCGCCACAGCAGCAACCCGCTGCGCCTGCCGATCAACACGGCGGGCATACTCTGCCAATGCCTCCGGCTCCCGCGCCCCAAACACGCGCCCCTCAGGCGCCCGCTTCGCCCCAGCAGCCTGCGCCTACCGATCCGCACAGCGGGCATACGATGCCCGAGAGGCCGGCTGCGGCTGCAGACGAGCAGGCTGGTCATGCGATGGATGCCGAAGCCATCGACCCACCGGAAGCCGGTAACGACGTGCCGCCGGATGCACCCAGCGAGTTTGCGGCCGACCGCTTCTTTGCAGCGGGTGACATGAACAGGGCGCGCGGCATCCTGCGCGACGAGCATGGCGGCGCTCTCACTTACAAGATCATGAGCAACCTGCTCGAGTACCAAAGCCAGAACAGAGAGAGCGGCTATCGATGGGATGGACAGGCTTGGTTTGGCGGCGACATCGATCGTGTGGTTTTCAAGACCGAAGGCCGGGGGAGCGGCGACAAGATAGATGATGCAGAAGTGCAAGTGCTCTATTCGCGTGCTTGGGACCACGTGACGGACTTGCAGATTGGCATCCGTCAGGACATCGAACCCAGTCCATCGCGCACGTACCTTGCGCTCGGTTTTCAGACGCTGCTGCCCTCCTGGTTCGACGTCGAAGGGTCATTCTTCGTCGGCCAACGCGGCCAAGTGCTGGGACGCCTCAATGGCAGCTATGATTTTCATCTGACGCAACGCCTCGTCCTCCAGCCGCGCACCGAGGTTAACTTCGCCGCCAGGGACGATCGGGCGATAGGTCTTGGCTCCGGCCTCTCCGACGCGGAAGTGGGACTGCGCCTGCGTTATGAGTTCCAACGCGAGTTCGCCCCCTACATCGGCATCAACTGGGATCGCAAGTTCGGGGATACGGCCGACTACGCGCGGGCGGACGGCGAGCGTGCCGAGACGACTAGTTTTGTCGTGGGCCTGCGAGCCTGGTACTGACCTCTCGCGCGAGCGATCCTCTGGGAGCCGCACTGTAACTGCACGAGCAAGGCTCGCTGATGGGGCGACTTGGGCGCCAGCGCCGCAAGTAGCGGCGAAATCCCTTTGCCTTCAGTAAGGGGCGGAGCGGACAGGTGCGTATCGCCTATTGGCGGATCCGGCCGCCGGGCGCACGATCAAAGTGAATGCGGGGAGTGGGCATCTTGAGCGACATTGTGAGTATCCTAAGGTGCCCTTCATCCCATGAGCCGCTTTCGTTCGATCGAGACGAAAAGCGGCTCGTTGCTCCCGGCGGAGCAGCGTATGCGTTCGAAGCAGATATCGGGTGTTTCCTTGCGCCGGTGGCCGCCAATGATGGCAATCTCAGCACGCGAAATTTCTACGATGAGGGTGGATGGTCAACTGACGCCTCGGGTCTCTACGACGATACAAGAAGGTTCGTCGATACACGACCCACGCCTATGCGCTTCACACTCGCCTGCATGAAGAGGCTCCGGAAGTATTTCAGCAAGGGCGGAAAGTACCTGCTGGATGTGGGCAGTGGGCCTATCCCGCATGACGAGCTGCTAACGTACAGCGACAGGTTCACCAAGCGGATATGCGTTGACCTGTCGGTGCCTGCGCTTCGTGAAGCCCATAGAAAGCTTGGCGATCGTGGAGCCTACCTACAAGGCGACCTGACCAATCTACCTATCCAGACGGGCGTCATCGACGCGGTCATGTGTTTTCACGTCATCTACCAACTACCGCACGAGCAGCAGGCGACCGCCTTTCGCGAATTGTGGCGCGTGCTTAAGCCCGGCGGAATCGCGGTCATTGTTTACTGGTGGGCCAATCC
>JAUYSA010000172.1 GCA_030696545.1 Hyphomonadaceae bacterium | reverse complement strand
ACATGCTGAACATCGCGCACGGCCACCTGGAGCTGCGCCGCGCCGCCGAGCGCGAAGCGGGGCGCCTCGTGATTGAGGATACCGATCCGGTACTGACGGCCATCTGGTCGGACATTCTCGCGGGGCATCGCGACCCATGGTTCGACAGGTTTGACGACTATCCGGACCTCTACCTTCTCTGCGATATCGACTTGCCCTGGGTGCGTGACAGCGTGCGGTATTTTGGCGATCCGGAAGCGCGCTTGAGGTTTCACGTCGCCTGCGAGCGCGAGCTCATTGCGCGAAAGGTGGACTTCATCCGCATCTCTGGGACAGCCGAGCAGCGTCTGGCCAAGGCGATCGAGGCTGTTGAAGCGCTGTTACGCTAAGCAAAACCGGCCAGCCGGGGGAGCGGCTGGCCGGTCGTTGGCTGGGTCGTTTCAGCTTGGGAGTGGGTTCAGGCCACTCCGCCGCCGGTGAACGCCGTCGCGATCACGTAGAGCACAGCCGAAATACTGAAGAGGGCGATTGCGAAGCTGCCGATGTCGTTCACGCCGTCGAGCTTCGAGCGTTTGATCAGACCGTTCATTGTGTTTCTCCGTTTCTTGTTTCCGGCTGTGCCTTCTGTGTGCCAGCCGGTCGTCTTTTGGTGGGGTTAGGCGATGCCTGAGCCGAGGCCGGTGGCCATCACGTAGAGGACCACTGCGACGCTTGAGAGAGCGATGGCGAGGGAGCCGAGGAAGGTGACGCCGTCGAGGTTCGTTTGTTTGATCAGACCGTTCATTTTCTTGTTTCCGTTTCTTGTTTTCGGCTGCGCCCTCTATCGGGGCCTCGCCACTGAAGACTTGATTGCAACCGCCGTGCCAGAATT
Organism: Hyphomonadaceae bacterium; assembly: GCA_030696545.1. Lineage (GTDB taxonomy): Bacteria > Pseudomonadota > Alphaproteobacteria > Caulobacterales > Hyphomonadaceae > UBA7672. Next base: position 10,897 of record JAUYSA010000172.1, on the reverse strand, counting down.
TCTTAACCGTACGGATCATTGTTTTTATTATGATTATTATACTTACCGATCAATAACGCGAAAAATTGGGGCGGGTTTCGCCATGGGAATGGCGGATTTCGCCATTGGTTTGGCGAGTTATGCGCTGGGGCGAGCGGCGGCCTTCTTGAGGCGATAGACCAGCTCGAGCGCTTCGCGGGGGGTGAGCGCGTCGGGGTCGAGTTCGGCGAGGAGTTTGTCGGCTTCGGAGGGGGTGCGGGCCTCAGGCGGAGCGGAGGTGAAGGCGGCGAACAGGGGTAGCTCTTCCAGACGCTTTGCCCCGCCCTCCTTGGCTTCCAGCTTTTTCAGCACTGCTTCGGCCCGGCGGACTGCGGCGGCAGGCAGACCAGCGAGCTTGGCCACCTGCACGCCGTAGGAGCGGTCGGCCGGACCAGGCTTCACTTCGTGCAGGAAGACGAGATCGCCACCCCATTCCTTGGCGCGCAGGCTGGCGTTGGCGCAGGCCTTCAGCGTGTCAGCGAGGCCAGTAAGTTCATGATAGTGCGTGGCGAACAGCGCGCGACACCCGTTGACCTCGTGCAAATGTTCCACCGCTGCCCAGGCGATGGCGAGACCATCCCATGTCGAGGTGCCGCGACCGACCTCATCGAGAATGACGATCGAATTGGCCGTCGCCTGATTCAGGATAGCAGCCGTCTCGATCATCTCGACCATGAAAGTGGAGCGCCCGCGCGACAGATCATCTGAAGCGCCAACGCGAGAGAAGATGCGGTCGGCCAGACCGAGGCGCAGTTTTCGCGCCGGGACATAGCAACCGGCCTGCGCAAGAATGGCGAGCAGCACGTTCTGGCGGAGGAAGGTGGATTTGCCGGCCATGTTCGGGCCGGTGATCAGCATGAGACGCGGGCCAGACGCACCGCTTGCATCGAGGCGGCAATCGTTCGCCGTGAAGCCCTGCCCTGACGCGCGCAACGCAGCCTCGACAACGGGGTGGCGTGCGCCTTCGGCCTCGAACACGGGCGTGTCGGACAGTTCAGGCCGAACCGCAGAAGCCTCCGCCGCCCATTCAGCATTGGCGGCTGCAACATCGAGCCGGGCAAGGCCGTCGGCCACCATCGCAAGCTCGGGTCCGAGCGCGTCGGCTTCGGTCACAAAGCGATTGAAGATATCAAGCTCGCGGGCCAGCGCTTCGCCGTCGGCACGGCTGATCTTCGCTTCGAGTTCGTTGAGCTGGGTCGTTGAAAAGCGCATGGCGTTGGCCATGGTCTGGCGGTGGATGAAGGTCGCAGCGAGTGGCGGCTTCATCAGCACGTCGCCATGCCTCGCGTTCACCTCGATGAAATAGCCGAGCACGTTGTTGTGCTTGATCCGCAGGCCAGAAATGCCCGTTTCTGTTGAGTATTCGGCCTCAAGCCGGGCGATCACGCCGCGTGCATCTTCCTTCAGCGAGCGTGTTTCATCGAGCGCCGGATCATAGCCCGGCGCGATGAAACCGCCGTCGCGGGACTGCACAGGCAGGTCTCGCGCCAGCGCGGCAGCAACCTGCTGGGCAAAAGCGGCAAGCTTCGGCTTGTCGGCCAGCGTCAACGCCGCACAGGCTGAAGCGATCTCTTCCGGCGGTTGATCCTGAGATGACAGATCAGCGCAGATCTGCTCGCCGACTGACAGGCAAGCCGCAAGCGCCGCAAGATCACGCGGCCCTCCCCGCCGCAAGGACAGGCGCATCCGCGAGCGTTCGAGATCGCTGGCGCGTTTGAGCGCATCACGGGCGAACTCACGCCGCTCGGAAGCATCCAGAAAGAACGCCACTGCATCAAGACGGCGCTCTATCTCTGCTGCGTCGCGCGAGGGCCGCCCCAGCCTGAACGCCAGCAAGCGTGCGCCAGCGGCCGTGACGGTGCGATCGATAGAGGCAACCAGCGAACCCTGGCGCTGACCGCGAGACGAACGCTCGATTTCCAGGCTGTTGCGTGTTGCGGGGTCGATCGCAAGAAAGGCGTCAGGAGCCGAGCGCAGAGGCGGATCAAGACGCGCCTTCCCGCCAGCCTGCGTCAGCGCGAGATAATCGAAAAGAAGCGCGCACGCGATCAGTTCGGCGCGGGAGAATGACCCGAAGCCGTCAAGCGTTGAGACGCCATAGGCCAGCTTCACCAGACGCTCGCCCAGCTTTGCATCAGCGCGAGCATCAGGGCGCGGGGTGAGCGTCAGCCCGTGAGTGGCGCGCGCCACGTCGGCATGGGCCATGACGCTGTCCGCCACCAGCACTTCGCGGGGGCCGACCGCCGAGAGCACGTCTTCCAGAACGGCGGGCGCAATATTGAAGACTTCGAAGCGCCCCGTTGAGACGTCAGCAATGGCCAGAGCAGCCTCGCGCCCTCCCCCGGCGATGCCGATGGCGGCCAGACTGTTGGCGGAGCGCGCCTCAAGCAACGACTCCTCGGTAATCGTGCCGGGCGTCACAACGCGCACGATCTCGCGCCGGACAACCGCCTTGGAGCCGCGCTTTTTGGCTTCGGCCGGATCTTCGGTCTGCTCGCAGACGGCCACACGATGCCCAGCCTTGATGAGGCGCGCGAGGTAGCCCTCAGCAGCGTGATAGGGAACGCCGGCCATGGGTATGGGCTGGCCGTTGTGCTGGCCGCGGAAGGTCTGGGTGATGCCGAGCGTCTGACCGGCGAGAACCGCGTCGTCGAAGAACAATTCGTAGAAATCGCCCATTCGGAAGAAGAGAAGCGCATCGGGATGATTACGCTTCATCTCGAGATATTGGGCCATGAATGGCGTCGCGCCCTCGATTGAGAGGGGCTCCGGGGAAACTTCTTGCCCCGTGACGGTGGATTCAGGCCCCTTCACGCTTGATTCGAACCCCGTTTACGGCTGAATGCCCGCCTGCCTCGCCCGGGCCGCTTTATTCCCGGACGAGCCCCTGCCTAGTGACCCAAGCGCTCGCCCTCAAGTGTAAAAGCCCTGACCGAATACATGACCTCCAAACGCCCCAGTTTTACCGACGAAGAAGCGCTAGCCTTTCACCGCTATCCACAGCCCGGAAAGCTGTCGATAACGCCGACCAAGCCCATGGCGACGCAGAAGGACCTGTCGCTCGCCTATTCGCCCGGCGTCGCGATTCCGGTGCTGGCGATCGCGGCCAATCCGGAGCTGGCCTACGACTATACGTCGAAGGGCAACATGGTGGCAGTGATCACCAACGGCACGGCGATCCTCGGTCTTGGCGATCTTGGACCCATGGCGTCGAAGCCGGTGATGGAGGGCAAATCCGTGCTCTTCAAACGTTTCGCCGACGTCGACTCGATCGATATCGAGGTGGACGAGAAGGATCCGCAGAAATTCATCGACTGCGTGCGGGCCATCGGCGCCACGTGGGGCGGCATCAACCTTGAGGATATCAAGGCGCCGGAATGCTTCATCATCGAGAGCGAGCTTCGCGCAAAGCTCGATATCCCGGTGTTCCACGACGACCAGCACGGCACAGCGATCATCGCCACGGCCGGCCTGATCAATGCGTGCAAGATCACGGGCCGCCAGCTGAGCGATGTGAAGGTTGTGATTTCGGGCGCGGGCGCGGCTGGCCTGTCCGTCGCCGGACTGATCCGGCATCTTGGCGTCAAGCGCGACAACATCCTGATGGTCGACCGTACCGGCGTCATCTATGAGGGCCGCACGGAAGGGATGGACCAATTCAAGTCCGCCTTTGCAGTGAAAACCAAGAAGCGCACGCTGGCCGAAGCCTTCGAAGGCGCGGACGTGTTCATGGGTCTTTCTGCCAAGGGCACCGTGTCGAAGGACATGGTGAAGTCCATGGCGAAGAACCCGATGATCTTCCCGATGGCGAACCCGGACCCGGAGATTACGCCGGAGGATATCCGCGAGGTGCGCTCCGACGCGATCATCGCGACGGGCCGGTCGGACTATCCGAACCAGATCAACAACGTGCTGGGCTTTCCTTACATCTTCCGTGGCGCGCTCGACGTGCGGGCGCGGACGATCAACGAGGAAATGAAGGTTGCCGCCGCCAAGGCGCTGGCGCAGCTGGCGCGGGAAGACGTGCCGGATGAAGTCGCGGCCGCCTATGCCGGCGCACGGCCGACGTTTGGCCCGGACTACATCATCCCTGCCCCGTTCGACCCGCGCTTGATCTGGTATGTGCCGCCTCTGGTGGCGCAGGCTGCGATGGACACGGGCGTTGCCCGCAAGCCGATCGAGGACATGCAGGCTTACCGCGACTCGCTCGCGCAGCGCCTCGATCCGTCGGCGAGCTTCCTGCAGCGCATCTATGGAAAAGTGCGCAGCGAGACGCGCAAGCGGATCGTGTTTGCCGAGGGCGAAGAACCGGCCGTGATCCGGGCCGCGTGGCAGTTCAAGACGCAGGACCTTGGCGAGCCGATCCTTGTCGGACGCGAAGAACAGGTGACGCGTTCGATGCAGCTGATCGGGCTGCCGGTGGGCGAGCTGAAGATCGTCAACGCGCGCATCTCGGACCAGAACGAGGTTTATACGAGCTTCCTCTACAAGCGCCTGCAGCGGCATGGATATCTGCAGCGCGACGTTCAGCGCCTGATCAATCAGGATCGCAACGTGTTCGGCGCCTGTATGGTCGCACTGGGTCATGCGGACGGGATGGTCACGGGTGTCACCCGCAACTATGCGACCTCGCTTTCGGATATCCTGCTCGCGATCGACAAGCGTGAGGATGTGCGCCCGATCGGCGTGTCGATCCTGATCGGCAAGCAAGGCCCGCTGTTGATTGCGGACACCAGCGTCACGGAGATGCCGGGCGCGCAGGATTTGGCTGAAATCGCGATCTCGGCGGCGCGCGCGGCCAAGAAGCTCGGCTTCACACCGAAGCTGGCTTTCGTTTCCTACTCGACCTTCGGCAATCCGCCAGGTGAGCGGATGGAGAAGGTGCGCGATGGCGTTGCCTTGCTGGATGCCCGGGGCGATGTCGGCTTCGAGTATGATGGCGAGATGGCCGTCGATGTGGCGCTGAACCCGGAAGCGCGGCGGCTGTATCCGTTCTGCCGCCTGACGGGGCCGGCGAACGTGCTGGTGATGCCGGCGATCCACTCGGCTGCGATTTCGACCAAGATCGCGGCGGCGATTGGCGGGGCGACAGTGCTGGGGCCGCTGCTGGTGGGGTTGTCGTCGTCGGTGCAGATCGCGCAGCTTGATGCGACCGCGCAGGATATCGTGAACCTCGCGGCGTTCGCGGCCTACAATACCAACGACTGATCGCGACGATACGGCCTGCTGCCAGCTCAGGCTTTCGGCAGGCCGCTCCTCTTCTCCTGCGCCTGCCGGTACATCTCGACGAAGCACAGGGCTACGGCGAAGAAGCCGATCCACATGGCGAGGTTGAACACGTCGGCGAAGCGTGCGGCCTGGGCTTCGAGGCCCATGTCTTTCACAGCATCGACATACTCGCCGATGCGCGGGCGGAAGATCACGCCGATCAGCATGGCGAGCGAGCCGAATAGGGCGTACTGCACGGCGGCGTAGCGCTTGTTCACGATGGAAGAGAGCCAGACGATGTGGACCGCGCTGGCAAAGCCGCCGGCGAGATTTTCCATTGCGATCACGACAGTGAGCTGGTTGATCTTCGCGCCGGGTGTGACGGCCTGGAACACGGTTGCGCCGGTTGAGTTCACGCTGCCAACGATGCCGCCGATCAGCCAGTCGAGGAAGGGACCGAAGCCGGTGATGCGCAGGAAGTCGTTGGTCCACGCCGCGCCGTAGGCAAGGTCTGCGTACAGAAGGTTGGTCACGGCTGCCAGCACCGCGCCTAGCACCAGCGCCCACATCCGGCCGATCAGCGCGACGCCGAGGCCGCCGAGAGCGATGCCGCCCATGGTCATCGCGACGCCGATAAGCTTTTGCGACACCGCGACGTCAGAGTTCGAGTTGCCAAGGATGGCGATGTAGAAGGGCTGGGCGAACGAACCCCAGATCGAATCCGCGATCCTGTATGTCATTGCCAGCAATAGGACGGGCAGCGCCCACAGCCAGTAGCGGCGTACGAGATCAGCCATCGGCGCCAGGACGCGCTCGAACAGGGCGTCCGTGAAGGATTTTGGCTTCATAAGCGCTTCGATCACGCCGGGCTTGCGCGCCAGCCAGAACGATACCGCCAGCGGCGCGCCGATGGTTAGCAGCAGGATCCACGGGGTCGCTGCATCGCGGAACACCGCAAAGTTCGCCGAAGGCGTGGCCAGCGAATAGAACATGAAGCCCAGCAGTACGACCGCCGAGATCGCCCAGCCGGCGGCCACTGGAATGGCGGATCGCCTCCGCAGCTTTTGCGTCTCTGCATCCATCTCACCTGTCGCGACAGGCGGACGGAAGACAGGCTCGGGCGCAAACCAGGTTGCAACCAGTGTCGTCGCCATCAACACCGACAGGATGATCACCGTGGGGGGCCAGCCGGCGGCCGGGTCAGCAACTGTTCTCCACATGTCGGTCAACAGCAGCGCCGCAGCGCCCGCGAGCAGGGCGGCGAGGCGATAGCCCATCTGGTACTGCACCGACATGCGATCGAGCGTCTTTGAATCGGCCGCAGTTTCGATGCGCCATGCGTCGATCACGATGTCCTGGCTTGCCGAGGCGAAGGCGGCAGCGACGCCGAAGACCGCGAACAGGACGATATTCTGGCGCGGATCAACGAATGTCATGCCGAACAGGCAGAGCACGATGACAACCTGGCAGATCGCCATCCAGGCCTTGCGCCGACCCATCGTGTCCGCGAACGGCGGAACGATCCAGTCGAACATCGGCGCCCAGATGAACTTGAACGCGTAGAACAGACCGATCCACGACAATGCGCCGATCGCGCCAAAGCTGAGCCCGGCGTTCGTCAGCCACACACCAAGCGAGCCGGAAAGAAGTGCAAACGGAAGGCCGCTGGCGAAGCCAAGGCCATACATCACATACTCAGCGCGGCTGCGCTTTCGCTTTCCACCTTCGATGGGCGCCAGTGCGATGTCGTCTGTCATTCAGCAGCCTGCCTGCCCTGCTGCGCCCATCGTGTTGCGAGGGCGCGCAGACGCGGCGGATCGATCGGCTTGGCGGCAAGCTGCGAAATGCCCGCCTCCCGCGCGCGATCTTCAAGTTCAGGGTCGATATCCGCAGTCAGAGCAATGATCGGCGTTTCAGACGCAGGCCCGGGAAGGCGGCGGATACGGCGCGTCGCCTCAAGGCCATCCATCACCGGCATTCGGATATCCATGAACACCACCGAATAGAGCGTTTCGCTCATTCTTTCCAGCGCTTCAGCCCCGGTTCCAGCAGTGTCGACACGGAATCCGGCGGCAGTAAGGGCGCTGCGGGCCAGCAGTGCATTCACGGCGTTGTCGTCAGCAATAAGCACCGATCCCGCTTCGCCTGGCTTAAGCTGCTCAGGACGCGGTTCGGCCTGGACCGCGCCTGAGAGTGTGAGGCCGACACGCTCGACAATCGACGCCGTGCGGAGCGGGCGGATAAGATATCCCGAGCATCCCATCTCGCGAAACGTTTCGAGGCGAGACCGATCACCCGGCCGCAACACGACAAGCGTGCGCTTCCGCCGCGCGATCGCTTCGATGCCTGCAGGCGGCAGGGCTGCGTCGAGAATGACGAGGTCGGCTTCCGCTGCATTGTTGACGAGACAGGCATTGCCATGCGCAAGCGCCGCGATAATCGCGAGACGCGACGCTGGCGGCAGATCAATCGCAACGTGGAGCGGCCGGCGAGAGCGAACACGCGCTGGCGCGGGCGGCTGCGGCCCGGCTTCGAGCGGCAGTTCGACGATGAACATCGCGCCATGGCCGTAGGATGATGACAGGTTGACCTTGCCCTTCATCGCAGCCACCAGGCGCGCGACGATCGCGAGACCCAGCCCGACACCGCCATCCCGGCGGGCATCTGCGGCGCTGACCTGGCTGAAGGCATCAAATAGCCGGGCGCGTGCGTGTTCAGGAACGCCTGCGCCAGTGTCCCGAACCACGAGTTCGAGGCCGAGACCATTTTGACCCGGCCGCGCCTCGATCAGAACAGCGCCTGACTCCGTGAATTTTACGGCGTTACCGGCGAGATTGAAAAGGATCTGACGCAGGCGGCCGGCGTCGCCCACCATTCGCTGAGGCAAGTCGGGATGAACAATGGCGGCGATGTCGATACCGGAAGTATGCGCACGCGGCGCCAGAAGCTCGGCAACGTCCTGTACAAGATCGGAGACGTCGAAGGGCGCGGCATCGAGGGGAATATCGCCCGCTTCCATGCGCGAAAAGTCGAGCACGTTGTTGAGCAGATCAAGTAGCCGCGCACCGGACTTGCGGATGGCGCCGGTATAGTCGCGTTGGGCAGGCGATAGCTCGCCCTCCTCCAGCAGCGCGGCCATGCCAAGAATGCCGTTCAGCGGCGTGCGGATCTCGTGACTAACGGCGGCGGTGAAGCGATGCGCGGCGTCGGGCTCTTCGCGAAGGTCGGCCGTTGCAAGCCGAACACCCACAACCGGAGCCGACAGACGCCAGTGGCGGCCCGCGCGGTCAACAATCTGCGAAGCAATGGGAGCGGCAGGAAGATCGAAAGGCGCTTTCATGCCGGCGGTGAGGCCTGACAGGGCGCTGGCAGCCAGCACAGCGCCATGCGGGCCGATTGCAAGGGCAGCGCCCGGCCAGCCGCGCGCTGTAGCAGAGAGCACATCCGCCGCAGTTTCCGCAGCCTCAGCACCGTTGTTCCTGGTCGAGTCATTCATCGCCAGACACTGTAGGCGCCGCGCTCACCAGAGGATTAACGGCGCTTTCAACCGCGCGCGTGAACGCCCGCGTTTGCGGGGTTTCTCATGCGATAAGCCCCGAAACAGCGCCGCTGCGGCCCGAGAGCGGGGGGATGGCAGGACGGAAGCGGTATGTCAGCGCTTCGGCCGCGTGAACACGCGCAACGCTTCCCGCGCCATCAAGATCGGCGATCGTCCGCGCGACCTTGAGAATACGGTGATAGGCGCGCGCCGACAGGGAAAGCTGTTCGGCTGCCTTCGCGACGAGCGCGCGGGCATTGCCATCCAGAGCGCAGATGGCGTCGACATCCGATGAAGGAGCATCTGCATTGACCGGACGCCGATTGCCCGTCGCGTCTCCATAGCGTTTCATCTGGCGCTCGCGCGCGATAGCGACACGGGCGGCAGCTTCAGCTGTGCCTTCGGAGGGCGGCGGCAATGTCAGATCGGTCGCCGTCACCGGCGCGACATCCACGAAAAGATCGATGCGATCCAAGAACGGACCGGAAATACGAGAGAAATAATTGGCCTGACAGGCCGGCCCCTTCCGGCACGCAAAAGCACCGGCGCCGCCTCCGCATTTGCAGGGGTTCGCCGCTGCAATCAGCTGGAAGCGCGAGGGATAGCGCACGTGCCGGTTGGCGCGTGAGATAACCGCCTCGCCATTTTCGAGCGGCTGCCGGAGGCTATCGAGCACCTGCGAGGTGAATTCCGGCAATTCATCCAGGAACAGCACGCCGTGATGCGCCATAGACGCCTCGCCCGGCTTGGCCTTGATGCCGCCGCCGACCATTGCCGCCATCGACGCAGAATGGTGCGGCGCGCGGAAGGGCCTGGCGCGCGAAAGCCGCCCGCGCTCCAGAAGCCCCGCAATCGAATGCACCTGGCTGACTTCCAGCAGTTCGCGCGCGGATAGCGGCGGCAGAAGACCGGGCAGCCGCTGGGCCAGCATCGACTTGCCTGAACCCGGCGGGCCGATCATCAACAGGTTGTGCCCACCTGCCGCGGCAATCTCCAGCGCGCGCTTGGCCCCCTCCTGCCCTTTCACATCGCGTAGATCAGAGACGGGAGCTGCTTCTGCAAGCGGCCCGGATTTCGCGGGCATGATGGGGCGCGAGCCGTTGAAATGGTTGACCAGAGATATGAGTGTTGGCGCGGCCAGAACCGTTCCGCCGGACCACGCAGCTTCAGCGCCGCATACCGCAGGACAGACGAGCGCCATCTCCATCCCCTCAGCGGCCATTGCCGCTGGAAGGGCGCCAACCGTATTGGCGAGCGCGCCGTCGAGCGCGAGTTCGCCAATCGCGGCAACGCCTTCAAGACTGTCTCGCGGGATCGCACCGATCGCAGCGAGAATCGCAAGCGCGATCGCAAGATCGTAGTGGCTGCCTTCCTTCGGCAAATCGGCGGGCGCGAGATTGACGGTTGTGCGCTCGGGCGGAAGCGAGAGACCAAGTGCTGTGAAGGCCGCCCTCACCCGCTCGCGGCTTTCGCCCACTGCCTTGTCCGGCAGGCCGACAATGTTGAAGGCATTGGCGCCGCCGGAGAGCTGCACCTGCACATCGATCGGGCGCGCCTCGACGCCCTCGAAAGCAAACGTGGTGATGCGGCTGATCATGGCCCGCCCTCATTCCAGTTGTCTGGAACCCAACGGCGAGATCTCTAGCAAAACGCCGCGAACGTTTCAAGAACACTTTTGTGGAAGCTTGTGAATTGGGGCGGTCGACGAGCCGTAAATGCAAACGGCGCGACCTGTGAGGGTCGCGCCGTTGGATCATCGGAGGGGTGTTCGTCCCTACTTCTTGTTCTTGGCGACCTGACGCGCCGGCTTCTTCACAGAGGCGGCGGCCAACTTCTTCGGAGCGGACTTTTTCGTCATGCGCTTCGCGACGGCTTTGGCGACCACCTTGCGGGCTTTCTTCGCGGCTTTCTTTTTCACCGCGTGCTTGGCGGCCATCGGCGCCGGGCGCATCGGGATCACAGTCGCCGACCGCGCGGCGCTCGGCATTGGAGCCGACGGCATCGGCGCCGGCATAGCGATGACCTTGGCGATGGGCTTCTTCGTCGTATTCGTTTTCGAGGTAGGCATTCTGCTCTCCTGCTTCTTTGTTGAACCGGCGAAGGGCTCGCGCTCGCCGTGTTGATCTGGTGAGG
>JAUYSA010000139.1 GCA_030696545.1 Hyphomonadaceae bacterium | reverse complement strand
CGTCGTCAGGCTGGATGAAGCCGAAGCCTTTTTGCTCGTTGAACCACTTTACGGTGCCGGTAGCCATGTAGATCTAGTCTTTCGATAGGCGTCCACGAGACCGGGGGGACCCGCAGAACAATGTTAGGCGCATGCAGCCGCGCCCGGGAGCCGTCAAACCAGACTGTTCGGTAGGCCAGATCCGGAGCTCGATCCGTTCGGGAAATCCCGTTAGGCGAGCAAGGAGAGCAACCGAACCTGTTCAAAATTCGACGCGGCACGTATTGCACACATGCCGCACCTTGAAAAGCGGGCCTCCCACGCGTGACATAGAGTTTAGGCTCATCACGCGAGGTCTAGCGGATCACGCGCTCTTACCGCGGCGCACAAGTTTGCTTAACTGAGCACGATGCACACGCCAGAATTTCTCGCTCACCGCTCGATTGTCTCGGTTACTGGCGCCGATGCGGAGCCGTTCCTGAACGGCATCGTGACAGTGTCCACTTCCGGGATGAGCCCGGGAGAATTTCGTTACGGCGCCCTGCTGACTCCACAGGGAAAAGTCATCGCAGACATGCTGCTGACGCTCGCCGATGGCGCGATCCTGATCGACTGCGCGGCGTCTGCTGCGCCTGCGATGGTGAAGCGCCTTACGCTGATGAAGTTGCGCGCCGCCGTTGCGATCGAGGAACAATCGGCGCTTGGCGTCACCGTCTTCGCAGGTGAAGCAGACCCGCGCAGCGCCGACGCGCCACGCAGGAGCATCGGCCCGCGCGGCGCAGCGGGTGATGCGTCGGCCTATCACGCAGCGCGTATCGCGGCCGGCTTGCCCGAGCAGGGTTTCGACTTCGGCGCGGAGGAGGTTTTCCCAGCCGACATCAACATGGACTTGATCGGCGGCGTGGATTTCAGGAAGGGCTGCTTCGTCGGACAGGAAGTTGCCTCTCGCATGAAGCGGCGCGGCACGGCGCGTCGGCGAACGCTGAAAGTAGCCGTGGCAGAGGGCCTGGCGGCCCCCACTCCCATTCTGGCGAACGGCTTCGAGATTGGAATGCTGACGAGTATTTCCGGCGGCGCCGGGCTGGCGCGCGTGCGCATCGACCGTCTGGCCGAAGCGCAGGCCAAGGGTGAGGCAATCACAGCAGATGGCGCCCCGGTCTCGTTCGATAACCCACCCTGGCTTGCTGGCGAACTTGCCGCGATGGCCGAGGCAAAAGAAGCGAAAGCATGAAGAAGCTCGACGATATTCCCTGCGGCTGGGCGCCTGCACACGACGAGCTCTATCGATCCTACCACGACCATGAGTGGGGCGTGCCCGAGCGTGACAGCCGCGCGCTGTGGGAGAAGTTCCAGCTCGACGGGCATCAGGCCGGGCTGTCGTGGATCACCATCCTGCGCAAGCGCGAGACGATGCGCGAGGAGTTCGACGGCTTCGAGCCTGAGAAGATCGCGCGCTGGACGCAAAAGCGCATCGACAAGGCGATGAAGAACCCCGGCATCATCCGCTCACCGATCAAGATCGCGGCGACGATAAAAAACGCGCAGGTCTATCTCGACATGGCGGAGAAGGACGAGGACTTCTCAGACTATGTCTGGGGCTTCGTCGACGGCAAGCCGCTGGTGAACCAGCTTGAGCACTGGAAGAAGGTGCAGGCGAAGACCGAACTGTCCGAGCAGATCGCCAAGGACATGAAGAAGCGCAGCTTCAAGTTCTGCGGCCCGGTGATCGTCTATGCGGTGATGCAGGCCATGGGCATGGTCAACGACCACGAGACGCGCTGCCCGCGCTACAAGGAAATCCAGAAGCTTGAGAAAGCGCGCAAGCGCGCGTGAAGCTCAATAGGCCGGGTCGAGCTTCGGATGCGCGAAATGCGCCTTCACTGCGCGACGGTGGTTCGCATACTGCCAGCGCCAGAAAAGCTGGTAGGCGATCGCCACCGCCATGGCCGGCAACCTGCCCGCAATCGCCACAACGCCGAAAGCCAGAAGCAGCGCACACCAAACCAGCAGCCACACCCCCCAGCCCAGTAGGCCATTGTCCATCCGCCAGTTGCGGAAGCGAACATGCGCCCGCAACAGGTGATAACGCTTGGGGTCTGTCAGCAGGTAAAGGGACAGCACGCTTTCATCGTTCGCATCGCGGCTGAGGACGGCGCCTAGAAGATCGCGCGCCTTTTCCAGCTTGCCGCGCATCAGCGCGACCTGACCGGCGATGGTGAGCACATACCTGTCGTCCGGCGATATCCGCAGCGCTTCGTCCGCAAACGGTTCGGCTGCCTTGCTGCCTTTGGTTTCCAGAAGAACCAGCGCCTTTTGCGCCGCAAGCACGCCATACCAGGGCGCAATCGCGCGCCCCTGCTCGATGATCTTCAGCGCTTTGGCTGATTTCTTTCGGTCGTAGTGAGCGACGGCGAGGTAGTGGTAGCTGAGTGGATCGTCCGGATCGAGCCGCACTGCCTCTTGCGCATGGTTCAACGCCTCCCTCAACTTCCGGCGATAGCGCAGCACTTCCGACTTTATGCGGTGCGACTGCGGCAGGTTCGGCGCGATTTGAAGGAGCGTATCGGCAACCGATTCCGCCACGCCGAATTCCCGGCGATTGATGTGACACTGGCTGAGGCCGATGAGGGCATCGACATTCTCGGGGTCGATCGTCAGCGCGGCGCGAAATTCGCGCATCGCCCCCGCGCCATTGCCGGCCCGGAACAGCGCCCAGCCATTCGTCGACAGCTGTTCCGCCTGCCCGGCGCTCATGCCCGCATCTCCCCGCGTCGCTGGGCAGTATGTCGTGACGGTTCAAGGGTCAACGCACGCGCGACAGACGAAGACAAACTATTACTTCGACCCGGCGGCCGCCGGTGGTAGCCTCAATCACAGCGACTATTCCGGGGACGACATGACAGACTTCGCTTCCATCATGCGCCGCGTCATCACGGGCGACGACGCCAATGGCGATAGCATCGTCATCATCGACGGCCCGCCATCGGCAACCAATGGCGAGCCGAATCTCGGCGGCCTGTTCGACATCTGGCACGACAAGGCCAGCGGCCCGCTGAACCCCCAGGGCCATGCTGATCTTGGGCCGGAGCGTTGCGTGCTCTCGCCCTCCCCCGGCAATGTGAAAGTACGCTGGTTCGTGATCCCGCCGCCGCCCGAGGGCGTGCCGGCCGAAGTGATGAACCAGATGACCCGCGAACGCTTCCGCGCATTCGACGCCGAAGACCATCTCACCGACCAGTCGAAGCACCCGGCGATGCACAAGACATCATCGATCGACGTCATCTGCCTGCTTCAGGGCGAGGTTGATCTCGTGCTCGATACGTCGCGCACGCGCATCAAACCGGGGCAGATTGTCATCCAGCGCGGGACAAGCCATGGCTGGGAGGCGCATGGCGGCCCCGCCCTGCTTCTCGCCGTTTTGATCGACCGGGCCCTCATTGGCGCCAGCCACTGACCCCATCTGTGCGTTAGCGTTAGCAACAGGAGTACTGACATGAAGCGCCTGATCCTTGCCTTGCCCTGCCTGGCGGTCGGACTTGCCATGTCGGCCTGCGCTTCCAGCGGGCGGCCCGAGAACGAGCTAACGCAGGAGATGGTCTGCCTCGCGCACAATGAGAACGACCCTGCGCAGCGCGACCGCTGCCGCCTCGACGCCAGCGTGCGCAGCGACTCGGTGCCGGATGTCTCGCCGCACGAGCTACCGCTCCGCACCGGCCAGATCGGCGACTAACGCCCGGTCGCGGCCCAGGTCAGATACACGGCGAAACCGGCCGAGATGACCATCGCCAACGCGGCAATGCGAAAGAACCAGCGCGCGAATGATTGCGACTGGAAGCGCCGGGCCAGCGCATCGGACCCGGCTGCGTAAACCACCAGCCCGAACATTTCGCACACCGTCACGGTGGCCATGCTGATCAGGACTTGCGGGATCATGTCGTGATCAGGATTGAAGTAGGTCGGCAGCAGGCCGCCGAAATAGACCAGCGCATTCGGGTTCGCGAGCTGCAGGCCAACGCCGTGCATGAACAGCTTACGCCGTGGCGGCGGCTCGCTGCGCAGCAGGTCAACCGGCGGGCCGAACGCAGTCTTCCACGCCAGCCAGACGATGAACGCGATCCCGGCGGTCTTCAGCACAAGGAACGCTTCCGGAAACGCCTTGGCCAGCACAGCGACGCCAGAGGCGGCCAGCGCGATCCAGACAAGGTTCGCCACGCAGATGCCGATCGCGGGGATCATGGCCGCCCAGAAGCCATAGCGGATCGACGCCGTGGTCACGAGCATCACCGCCGGGCCGGGCGTCAGCCCTCCGGCGAGAAACAGCAATGTGAAGTTTGCCCAGACCCAGAACGTCATACGGCGCGGTATAGGGATTTTTGAGCAAGGATGAAGACAGGCTGATCCATGCCTGTTGCGAGGCGTGTGCGCTGCGCTATCACAAGCCATTCTGCGGGAGAATCGCCATGTCCGTTCGCACTTTCCTTGCCGCCGCCGGCCTCGTGGCGCTGGCCTGCGCCTGCAGCGGACCCGCGCCCGGGCAAGTCACCGACGCGCAACTGGCCGGCCC
>JAUYSA010000056.1 GCA_030696545.1 Hyphomonadaceae bacterium | reverse complement strand
GGCATAGATGGCGGGGTCCGCCAGAAGGTCGGGCGGCTCCTGCGCGGCCAGCAGCGCCGCCGTATCCTCATGAAAGCCGGGACCACCAGCGGCGAAGCGGTTCCAGACCGCATCCCAGCCCTTCTCGCGCTTGAGCAGCCGCTGCGCGGCGACGCTCGGCTTCACCTTGGTGGGGTCTAACTTCAGCTCGGCCTTGGCCCGCGCAGAAAATGCCGCAAAGCGGGCCGGATCAGTCTTCGCGTCCAGTCGGCCACCGAGCCAAGCCAAAGCATCCTCTGCCAGGTCGGGCGCCAGCAGGTTGTGGAGCCACGGGGCATCGAGACGCCGGCCTTGCAGTTCCGCCAGCGACATGGCCATCAGCTTCGGCGCAGCCGCCAGCAAGGCGAGGCGCGTCGGCTCGTCCTGCGACACTTCCAGGCCAAGGCCGCCATAGCCGGTCTTGGCGGAGAGAAAGCCGCGCAGCGTCCAGTCGCGGCCGTTGGGATGGCCGAAGACGCTGCCGCCCACGACCAGCCATGCGAGTAACTGCAGGGGCTTCGGGCATTCCTCGGCCGCGCGCAGCGTTTCGCGCGCCACGTCGGGCAGGTAGAGGATGGCGGGCTGATCCCCCTCCCAGGTCACACCCTCGACGGCCTGGCCGGCGGCGGTGCGGAGCCATATCGCGGGGCCTTGGCGCAAGGCCGGATCGTGCTCGCCAAGGGTGAGCAGGTTCGGCAGGGCGCGCCGCAGCGCAGGCAACAGGGGGACGAAGTCCCGCGTCGGGTCACACCACAGCAGCGCCTCAGGCGGCGCCTCCGCGCGCGGATCGTGGTCGCTGGCGGCGCGGAGGGCGACGAGCAGGGCATCGAGTGGTGTTGTCATGGAGTGGCATGTGCCATAGGCTGCGGCGTCACGCTTTAGCCTTTGCGCGGGCTTCGCGCTTCTTCGCCAGCGTGGTGTGGTGGTCGTTGCGGCGTTCGCCGTTGAAGCAGGGAAACCAGGGGGCGGAGCGCACGTCCTTGCCACGATCCACCGTGTATTTTACGTTCGGCGCGAAGGCGAGCACGCCGGCTTCGATGAAAGGGCGGATGTTCAGGCGCACGCCGTCATCGAGGTCCGGGTCCCAGCCGATTGGTTGGGCGTGCAGCGGTTTCCAGCGGACGAAGATATCGTAGGGGCATTCGCCTTCCAGGATCAGCGCCAGTTTGGCCTGCAACACGCGGCCGGCCTCGGCGCGCGGGTCATTGCCGAGCCGGTTGATCCAGTTGCTGCCCAGCACGGTGTAGGTCAGCCGTTCCAGCATGGCGCGGGTCAGGCGGTGGTAATGCACCACGGCGGTGAAGCCGTCGGCGCGGCCATCGCTGATCCACCACAGGAACGGCCGGTCGTGGAACAGTTTCGCGTGTTGGCGCGCGGCATGGCTGCGCAGCCAGGCATCCAGCGTGGCCTGCTTCGGCGGCTTGTCGTTGGCCCGCGCACAGGCGCTTTCGACCAGCGCGGCTTCGCTGCCCGGCATCCAGGCCGCGCCCCAGGCGGCGGCGAGGTAGGCGCGCAGCCGGTCGGCGAGCGCCCGATCGTCCGGCGTGGGAACCAGCGGCAGCACCCCGTCGGCATCCGCGTCCGGCAGCGTGGCGGCCTCGGCGATGCGGGCATGGGCTGCGGCGGACAGGCGCATCGTGGCGTCGGTCTCCGCCGGCCAGCGATAGCCGGCGAGGCGGGCGAGGGCGATGTGGAGTTCCGTGCCGGCTTCGGCGTAACGGGGATGGCCGTGGAACAGCCATTGGGTCGGGTCGTCGGAGTAGGGTTCGGGGAGGCCACGAGGGTACTTTTCCGCAGCGTGCTCGGTCCATCGGTCAACGTCAAAAGGGACTTTGACCAGAGTGGCATTAGCCACTTGGTTCTTCGAGTTTATTCTTCTGACATCCGATTCATACTCGTCGCTCGAAACATAGCACCAAATTGCATCCCGATGCTGAGGGTTGTAAGGAACAATAACGGCTGCCGAGTTGTCAAACCACCATCCTCCGTAAAGACTGGATGGCAAATCGCCTAACCATGCGACTGCAATACCCTCTTTGCCCCAAGCTTGCTTGCCTTGAATTCTTGCATCTTCGCGGTTTGCTAACTCCCCGACTCCTCTATCCCAAAGCGCAATAAAATGGCACCCCGAATAAGGGGCAATGCCCGTCGGGGAGCTTTGATGCCACTCCCACCTCGGATCTGGCCCCACAAGCTCCCAAAACAGGAGTCGAAATCTGCGAATATCGGCGAGTCCGCAACCTTGATAGCAACGAGCATATTTCGCGAGAAGGTCGTACTGCTTCGTAGGCAACAATGAAATTGCCGAATTTGGGTTTGCTGACATAGAACTCTGCGGAAGCGTGAGAGGAGTCTGTGCGATAAGCCTTTCAGCCTTCTCAAGAGGCTTTTTCGCTTTCGATACATCGAGGCCAGTGACAATAGACAATTTGTGAGGAACTGAATTCGAACAGACAACGAGAGCGATGTTTACAACTTCGCCGCTAATGGTCTCGAACGCGCCGGGGCCCAGGGCTGCAAGTAGATTTAGCTCTGCGTGGGAGAGA
>JAUYSA010000532.1 GCA_030696545.1 Hyphomonadaceae bacterium | reverse complement strand
TTGGAATTGCCATTGAGAGGCAGCATGACCGGGCCGGCATTGTTGCCGATCGGCAGGATGCAGCGGTCGTCGATGAGCTGCAGCTCCGGACCGTCTGTGTATCTCTCGCCGGGCAGGAGCGACGTGCGGCGGTTTGTGTCGGGCGCAACGCCGGGCTTCATCGGCGGGACCTGACCGTTTGCGGGATCGGTGATGAAGCTGGTGCGTGGCTGGCCATCGACGCGCATGGCAGGGTGAAACTTAGAGAATGAGTCGATCTCGGCAACCTCTTCAGGCGTCAGGATGAGGCGATCACCCATCTCCACAGGGCGCTCAAGCCGCGTCTTGGTCTCGTTGGTCCAGTAACCCTGCAGGTCGGGCTGTCCGAGCCATGTGCGGGGGGCGCGATAGGGCTCCTGCGCGAGAGCAGGCGCGCTGGCGATAATCGCTAGCATGAAGATCAGGGCGCCGCGCATGTCCGTCTCCCTCCAGTGGCTCATAGGGATAGGAAACCGGGCGGTGGCTGCAACCAAAAAGAAACGGCCGGCGAGGATGTCGCCGGCCGCTCTATCGAGGATTGAAGAGACGCTTACTCCGGGCGCGGGCCCATGCGGAGGGCGAGGTATTGCTCCTTGGTCACGAAGCCATCGCCATCGCCGTCGACGCGCGAGGACCAGATCTGGTCGGCCATGGCTTGCGCCCGCTCCGGCAGGCTGGAAACGAACTCGGCCTTGTCGAGCTTGCCGTCCTTGTTGGCGTCGGCCTTTTCGAAGCGCGCGGCGCGCTCTTCCGGCGTGGGGGGCGTGGGCTGAGCGAAGGCAGGTGCAGCCAGGACCAGGCCGAAGGCCGGCAGGACGACCAGTTTTCCGAATGTCATTGGGATTTTCTCCGTGGATCAATGCGTTTGCCGGCGAGTCGTCCCGTCGCGTCGGCGGCGATGCAGAGTTGAACGTCAGGCGGGGAGCAGTCCGTCGCAGTTGCCTGTCGATGGAAGGGCTGTAAGGCAGCGGTTATGAACGTGGCATGAGCGGTTTTCGCTTCGCAACTGCGAAGGCTTCATGACACGGGTGTGGACGTGCTAGGAAAAACCCAGTCGAATCCGCGTTTCCCGGAGAGCCCGCCGATGGCCAATGCCTTCCCCGATTTCACCAAGCTTTCGCTCGGGGAAGCTGCGTCCGGGGCGGATCTGGATGCGTGGAAGAAGCTTGCGGGCGCCGGCGCGAATGCGGATTGGGACACCCCGGAAGGGGTGCCTGTTAAGCAAGTCTATACCGGCGCCGACACCAAGGGTCTCGATTTCCTCGATGACTATCCAGGCGTCGCGCCGTTCGGCCGTGGCCCCTACCCCACGATGTACACCAACCAGCCCTGGACGATCCGGCAATATGCCGGGTTCTCGACGGCTGAGGATTCCAACGCCTTCTACCGGCGCAACCTGGCAGCGGGTCAGAAGGGCCTGTCGGTGGCGTTCGATCTGGCGACGCACCGTGGGTATGACTCGGACCACCCCCGCGTGACCGGCGATGTCGGCATGGCCGGTGTGGCGATCGATTCCATCTACGACATGCGGACCCTGTTTGCTGGGATCCCGTTGGACCAGATGAGCGTGTCGATGACGATGAACGGCGCGGTGCTGCCGATCATGTCACTGTTCATCGTGGCGGCCGAGGAACAGGGCGTACCGGCGGCGAAGCTGTCGGGCACGATCCAGAACGACATCCTCAAAGAGTTCATGGTGCGGAACACGTATATCTATCCGCCCCGCCCCTCGATGCGGATCATCTCGGACATCTTCGCGTACTCGTCGCAGAACATGCCGAAGTTCAATTCGATCTCGATCTCCGGCTATCACATGCAGGAAGCGGGCGCGACCGCGGACCTTGAGCTCGCCTACACGCTGGCCGACGGCGTCGAGTATATCCGCGCCGGGATGGCGGCAGGTCTGGACGTCGACAAGTTCGCGCCGCGCCTGTCGTTCTTCTGGGCGATCGGCATGAACTATTTCATGGAAGTCGCGAAGATGCGCGCCGGCCGTCTGCTATGGGCGAAGCTGGTGAAGCAGTTCGATCCGAAGAGCGACAAGTCGCTGTCGCTTCGCGCGCATTGCCAGACCTCGGGCTGGTCGCTGACGGCGCAGGACGTTTACAACAACGCGATCCGTACCTGTTTTGAAGCAATGGCGGCGGCGGGCGGACAGACGCAATCGCTGCACACCAACTCGTTCGACGAGGCGCTGGCGCTGCCAACGGATTTCTCGGCCCGCATCAGCCGCAATACGCAGATATTCTTGCAGCAGGAAGCTGGCGTGATGCGAACCATCGATCCGTGGGGCGGCTCTTATTATGTCGAGCGGCTGACCTATGACCTCGCACGCAAGGCGTGGGCGCACATCCAGGAAGTCGAGGCGATGGGCGGCATGGCCAAGGCCATCGAGGAAGGCCTGCCCAAGCTGCGCATCGAGGAAGCCGCCGCGAAGACTCAGGCGCGCATCGACAGCGGCATCCAGACGATCGTGGGCGTGAACAAGTTCCGCCTGAATGAGGCCGAGGACGTGCCGGTGCTGAAAGTGGACAACGCCAAGGTGCGGCAGATGCAGCTCGACAAGCTGTCGCGGCTGCGTGGTGAGCGTGACGAAGTCGCCGTGGCGCAATCGCTGGATGCGATCACCAAGGCCACTGAGATGGGCCGCGGCAACCTGCTGGAGCTGGGCATTCAGGCCGCGCGGGCCAAGGCCACGGTTGGCGAGATCAGCTATGCTGTCGAGAAGGTTGTCGGGCGCCACCAGGCAGTCATCAAATCAATCCAGGGCGTTTATGCGCAGGGGATGGGCATGAAATCGGACAAGGTGACGCTCGCGCGCCAGCGGGCCGACGAATTCGAGAAGTCCGAGGGCCGCCGCCCACGCATCCTGATCGCGAAGATGGGCCAGGACGGTCACGATCGCGGGCAGAAGGTTGTGGCGTCGGGCTTTGCCGACCTTGGCTGGGATGTGGACATCGGACCGCTGTTCCAGACGCCTGGCGAAGCGGCGCGGCAGGCTGTCGAGAACGACGTACATGTGGTGGCGGCGTCATCGCTGGCGGCGGGACACCTGACGCTCGTGCCGGAGCTGCGTGGCGCGCTGAACAAGGAAGGCCGTGGCGATATTACCGTAGTCGTGGGCGGCGTCGTGCCGCCGCAGGACTATGATGCGCTGTATGCGGCAGGCGCCGCCGCGATCTTCCCACCAGGGACTGTGATCGCGGATGCGGCTGTCGAGCTGCTGGAGAAGCTGAAAGGCAAGCTGGGTCACAACTCGAAGAATGCTGCGGCAGGTTAACATCGAGCCGAGTCAGGGGTGCGGCGGCGGGGTGGCCTAGGCTGCGAAACGCGTTACCTTGAGAGACTGGGAGAAACGCCATGAAACGCCTCATCGCCGCCTTTGCACTTCTCGCCCTTTCCGCCTGCGCCGGAGCACCGACTGTCTATGGCCCAGCCGTGGCGTCGAGCGAGATGGGGTATCGCGAGCAACGTCTCGAGAACGACCGCTATCGCGTATCCTTTCGCGCCAATGCCGACCTGAAGCCGCCGCAGGTGGAAGACCTTGCTCTGCGCAGGGCTGCGGAGCTGGCCCTGCAGAATGGCGCGCAGTGGTTCACCGTGGTCACGCGCAGCACGGATCTTGTCAGCGGCGGACAAACAAATTCGGGGCCAAGCCTTGGGATTGGCGGATCGAGCGGATCTTACGGATCTGCCGTGGGCGTCGGCCTGGGCTTCAATTTCGGCGCTGACACGCGCCAATATCAGACCTCGCTGGAAATCCTGCTGGGGCGCGGAGCCAAGCCTTCTGACCCGGCCGCGTACGATGCGCAGCAGATGCTGGATCGTCGTCCGTAGAGCAAGACGGCGGTGTCGGTTGCGCCGATCTTAGTCGCTCTGTTGGGCGTGATGACGCTGGCCAGCCTGATCCGGCGGGCGCGCTGGCCGATTGAATTGCTGACACACTTCAGGCCACACCTGATTGCCGCCGGTCTGGGCGGCGCGCTGTTGTGTATATTGCTGGGTGAGCGTTGGGAGTGGGCAGCGATTTCGGGCGGACTGGCGCTGGTGAACTATGGCGCCCTGCTCGCACCGGGCTGGATAAAGCCGCAAGAGAAGCTGGCGTCGACGCCGGGCGTTTCTGTTGTGTGGGCGAATGTCTGGAAGAAGCGGCATGCGCTGGAGCGGACGCTGGCATGGGCGAAGGCGCAGAATGCAGACCTGATCCTGATCGGTGAGTTTCCCGAGGCGGACCCGGCGGCCTTTCTTGCTGGCGACTACCCCTATCGCTTCGACACAGGACCAACGCCCCGCGCGACTTTCGTGACGCGGATCGTAGCGTTTTCTCGCGTGCCGCTGGATGACGTTGAGCTGCTGCCGGGGCCGGGTCCAAGCCATCGGCCTTAGGTGGCCTGCAACATCACGGTCGGCGAGACACGACTGAACGTCGTGGCTGTTCACCCAACGCCACCGAACACGCCTCAACTATTGCGCGAGCGCGATGCGCACATCGACGCCGTGAAGGCGCGAATGCGGGAGCCGTTTATTCTGGCCGGCGACTTCAACGCCACGCCGTGGTGCCCCGCGTTCTCGTCGATCCCGGGACGACGGGTCGGTGGGTACCTGTTCGCGCCGACCTGGTTCAGCAACCTGCCGCTGCTGGGCTTGCCGATCGACCACATTATTGTTTCGCCAGCCTTGAAGGCGAGTGCGTATCGTGTGGCGCCGTCGACGGGGTCTGATCACCGCGCGCTGCTGGCGCGAGTGCATCCTTGATGCATGCACAGGCGCAGCGTAGGAACCCCTTTCATAAGCTGACCCAAGCACACGGATTCGCGTGACGACTGACCTTTCCACCCGCGCCGGACTTGGCCGCGCCATCACGCTTGTGGAGTCGCGGCGAGCGGACCATCAGGCTGAGGCGCGTGCGTTGCTCTCCACGATAATGCCTCACACCGGACGCGCGCAACGCATCGGGATCACAGGCGTGCCCGGCGTGGGTAAGTCGACGTTCATTGAGGCGTTCGGAACGCTGCTGACAGGGATGGGCCGGAAGGTGGCGGTGCTGGCTGTCGACCCCACTTCGCGCCGATCTGGCGGATCAATCCTTGGCGACAAGACACGCATGGCGAAGCTGGCGGCGGACGAGAACGCGTTCATCCGCCCTTCGCCCGCCGGTGAGACGCTCGGCGGCGTGTCGCGCAAGACGCGGGAGACGATACTGCTGTGCGAGGCGGCGGGCTATGACGTGATCCTCGTGGAGACGGTCGGCGTCGGCCAGTCGGAAACGGTCGTCGCCGACATGGTGGATTTCTTCCTCGTGCTGATGCTGCCGAATGCGGGTGACGAGTTGCAGGGCATCAAGAAGGGCGTGCTGGAAGTTGCGGACCTGATCGCCGTCAACAAGGCGGACATTGATCCGACGGCGGCCAAGCGGGCGGCGCGAGCCTATGAGGTGGCGCTGCACATCATGGAGCAGGCCGATCCGGACTGGGCGCCCCCGGTGCAGACGATCTCGGGGTTTGCGGGCAAAGGGCTGCCCGAGCTGTGGGCCGCAATTGAGCTACACAGGACGAAGACCGAATCTTCCGGCAGCCGGGCGCGGCGGCGTGCGGGGCAGCAGGTGCGCTGGCTGGACGCCCTGATCCAGGAAGGGTTGGCGGACGGGTTTGCGCGCGATCCGCTTGTGGCTGCCCGGCTTCGCCCTGTGCGCCAGGGAGTCGCGGACGGGCAAATTCCGGCGTCTGCAGCAGCAGATGAGCTTCTGGCGCTCTTTTTTGGAGCCAGGTGAGCGGTCTGTAATGCGGCCCGGTCATTGCTCGTTGAGACCGCGACGATAGAGATTGCCAGTTGGATTCGGGAGGCGGCAGCCCATGGGAGGGCGGCGGACAGGCTTTGTGAGCGGGCTGCTGGCAGCCTTGAGCGGATGGATGCTGGCGGCGCCAGCGGCCATGGCCGATCAACCCATGACATTTGAGTGGGGCTCCGTTTACGGCGACGTGCCGGCGATTTTTGCGGACGGCGAGTTCACGCCCGAAACGCCGGAAGCCCTGCGCGCCTTCCTGAAGCGCAGCACCCAGCAGACGCCGGAGACGATGATCTATCTCTCGTCTCTGGGCGGCGATCTGACGGCCGGGATGGAAGTCGGTAAGATCATCCGGCAAGCCAACCTGAATACGGGCGTGGCGCGCAACACACGTAATCCGGCGGACGCCAACACAATCGATCTCGATGCATTCAGCCGCGTCTATCCCGGCCATTGTGTCTCGGCCTGCTCACTTGCCTTTCTTGGCGGTGTGAAGCGGGAAGTGCGGCCCGGCTCGATCTTCGCGGTCCACCAGGTGAGCATGAACTGCGTCGACAAGCGCAAGGCGCTGGCGCAATTCCCATGGGTGCCGATGCCGTACGTGAACTACTGCCCCGAGCTCAACGAAGCGCTGACCATGGTCCAGATCGCCAACGGCGCCGTGGTGGAATACGTACGCTCGATGGGCGTGGACCCGATCTTCCTGACCGAAATGTCGAAGGCCGGACCAGAGACGATAAACGCGCTCTCGGAAGAAAAGCTGAGAGAGTACCGGATCGTCTATGAGTACAAGACGGAGTCCTGGGCTTTTGAAACCGACGCTCAGGGCCAGTTCTTCCTGCGCTACCGGCAGGGCAATCAGTGGAAGGACGACAAGGTCGAGATCTTCTGCAACCGCACGGGCGCGCCACGGCTGTATCTATGGGTGGTGCATGATGTCCGGCGCAGCACCGGACCGATCGATGCGCAGCACGTGGTTGATCTCGCATCCAGGGGACTGTCCGTCTTCTGGCAGCTGGATGCGCAGAGGCCGGATGGCTTTGCGGACATCCGCAATGTGGCGTTGCAACCCTACGAGATCATCGATCCGCCGAAAGTGACGGAGCACGGCAACATCCAGGTGACGATAGACCTTTCGCCGCGCCTTCTGGATGTCATCACCGGCGCGAGGCTCTTTCAGATAGCCACGACGGAGCCGGATACCAACGGCGTTACCGGCTTCAACCTCGTCTCGATGAATCTGGATCGCGACAAGCTTTCCGGAATTGTGCGATCCTGCCGCTAGGACGGATGTGGGCTGACAGATGACCGAGCAGATGACCTGGCGCGCAGGCGGATGCCATTGCGGCGCGGTGCGCTTCGAGGTGCAGACGCCGGCCGCAATCGAGGTCGAAGACTGCAATTGCAGCATCTGCGCGCGCACGGGCTTCCTGCACATCATCGTCCAGGCTTCGCGGTTTCGGCTGCTGCAGGGCGCGGATCAGATCACGAGCTACACGTTCAATACTGGTGCGGCGAAGCACATGTTCTGCGCGGTGTGCGGTGTGAAATCGTTCTATGTGCCGCGATCGAACCCCGACGGGTTCAGCGTGAACCTGCGCTGTCTCGACGATCCGAAAGGCTTTGCGGAAGTGCGGATCGTGAATTTCGACGGGCGCGGGGACTGGCACGCACAGGCGCAAGCGTTGGCTTACAAGTCGCTCGACTAGGAAACGCTGCCCTCTGGCGCGGCCTCGAGATTCACACCGGCGTCCTGGAGAAGCTGCTTTGCCTGCGACACCCATTTCTCGCGCTCGATACGGCCACGGAACGAGATAGCGGCGTTGACCCAATCGACGTTCGCCTGCGTCCAGTCGGCGATCTGAGCATGATGCCATATGCCAAGGCTGTTGAGCTTCTGCTCCAGCTTCGGCCCAATGCCGGAAATCAGCTTGAGATCATCGGCCCGGCCATCGCGCGGCTCTTGGACCAGATCCGGCTTATCGCCTTCCGGACCTTTTGGCCGAACTGGCGCCACGTCGAGCTGCGGAGCGACATGGGTTGCGCGTGCGGGCGTCAGCCCCCCGGTACGGACGAGTTCTTCCTCGAGATATTTCACGCGACCTTCGAGATAACGGTTGCGCCAGCGCAGGCGCGTCGCCTCATCGTTCTGGTCTTCGACCGGACGGGCAGCCGACCCGTCCGTTTCGATGTCAGCCAGCTTGCCTTCAAGGAAGCGCACGCGGGATTCGAGGTGACGATTGCGCCAGGCCAGCGAGCCTTCGATGATCGGTGCGCTCTCCTGCCCCGCCCGCGGAATACCGGACCTCTGGCGCAGGTCTTCTTCTTCGGCGGTCGCCTTGCCTAGCTTCTCTTCCAGCTCGGCAATCTTCAGGGCGTCGTTCTGGGCGCCATCCGCCGACACGAGAATCACCGGCGCCGCTTCCACCTGGCGCTTCAGATGAAGCATGTGCAGAGCCCAGCCGATGGCTCCACCGAAGGCGGCGGCGATCAGGAGCCAAACCCAGATTTCCATCTACTCCGACTCCACCCGGGCCACCCGGAACTCAATACGGCGGTTTCGGGCCCAGCCAGAGGCGGTGCGGTTGCTGGCGACCGGGCGATCCGGCCCAAATCCTACAGCAGTCAGTAGGCCGGGGGACAGACCCAGTTCGACGAGATATTCCTTGACGGCGTCAGCTCGTTTGGCGCTGAGGCGGGTATTGGCGGCCCGTTTACCCTGATTGTCGGTAAAAGCCTGAATCTCGATTCTCTGCCCGGCGCAGGCCTTGGCGACGATCGCGAGCTTGCCGACAGCGACCTTCGCTGCAGCATTCAGGTCCCACCTGTCGCGCGGAAAGACGACCGGGTTTTCCCCGGCAATACGATCGAATTCAGCCTGGCAGGCCGCCACCCTGCTTTCATCAGCGATGGCTAGGGAAATGGCCGGAGCCGGTGCGGGAGTCTTTTCGGGCAGAGGGGACGAAATGACCGTGGACAAGGGCGCTGGCTGGCTGACCGCGTTAACCGCCAGCTGCGGCGTTGAGGCCGGTTCGGGACTGGCGGAAGCGGGCCTGATGGCAGATGTCGCCACGACGCAGGTGACAGCGAGGCCAACCACCCCTACGGCCAGAAGCGGCCCGGCATAGGATCTGTTGGACATGGCGTTCCTCTGCACGATCTTGCCGAAACACGCCCCGGGTATCCGCCGCGCGACGCGCACCTTTCCACCCGAGGCCAACACTCCTAGAGGTACGTCGAAATTGCGAATGGGCGACGACGCGTGACATCAGGATCGTCAGAAAAACCGGGAGCGCATTCGGATTCTCCAGCCGGACGATCCGCGCATACGGCGTTCGAGCACATCTCCTCGACCGCGAATGACACGGTGAAGCTGCTGAAGTCGCTGGAGCGCAAGAAGGTCCGCAACGAAACGGGACTGTTTCTCGCTGAGGGCGCGAGACTGGCGGAAGAAGCGCTGAACAACGGCTGGTCGCCCGCTTATGCCCTGGCAGGAATGAATGCGCTTGAGCGGCCGCAGACCAGCGACCTGCTCGCGCGAATGAAGAAAGCCGGCGCACGCGTTCTCACAGCAAGCGAGAAGGTGCTGGTGTCGGTGTCGCGGAAGGACAATCCGCAGACCGTGATCGCGGCGTTCAAGCAACGCGTGACGAACCTGTCAGATTTGCCGACAGACGGCGCGCGGCGCTGGGTGGCGCTGTACGAAGTTCGTGACCCCGGAAACTTGGGCACTGTGATACGCACGTCTGATGCGGCTGGCGTCGATGGCATGATCCTTGTCGGGCAAACGTGTGATCCGTTCTCGGTCGAGGCGGTGCGCGCCACGATGGGATCGCTGTTCGCCATGCCCATCGCTGAAGCGAGCTTTGAAGAGTTCAACACGTGGCGAAAAAATGCAGGCGCTCGCATGGTGGCGGCGTCGATGCGCGGAACCCATGCGCACGACAAGGCTGACTATGGCCAGCGCAGCATTGTGCTGATGGGCAATGAACAATCGGGGCTGCCGGCGGACGTCGAAGCGCAATGCGACGAGCTGGTGCGCATTCCAATGATGGGCAAGGCGGATAGCCTGAACCTTGCTTCGGCAGCCAGCGTGATGATTTACGAGGTCTGGCGCGGGCAGTCCTATACGGGGGCGCGCACGTGACGGCGGAAAACTTCCAGCTGCTGGTGAGCGACGACTGGGGCGATTATGCGCTGCTGGACAGCGGCGACATGCGCAAGCTGGAGCGCTTCGGCAAGGTGCGCGTCAATCGGCCCGACCCGCAGGCGCTATGGAAGCCCAAGACTCCGGTCACGAGCTGGAATGCGGACGCGACGTTTGCCTCGAAAGACGATGAAGATGAACGCGGTGCGTGGACGTTCGCCGGCAAGCTTCCACCGGACGAGTGGCCGATCGGCTGGGACGGCCTGAAGCTGAATGCGCGGCTGGCCGCGTTCCGCCATATGGGCGTGTTCCCGGAGCATTCGGTTCACTGGCGATGGGCAGCGGATCAAGTGACAGCTGCCAAGCGGCCGGTGAAGGCGCTCAACCTGTTTGGTTACACCGGCATGATGTCGCTGGCGCTGGCGAAGGCGGGTGCGGATGTGGTGCATCTCGACGCCTCGCCGAAGTCGATCGCGCAGGGACGCGAGAACGCAGCGATGTCTGGGCTCGAAGGCGCGCCGATCCGCTGGATCTGCGATGACGCGATGAAGTTCGTCGAACGCGAATTGCGGCGCGGGTCGAAATACGACGCCATCGTGCTCGACCCGCCAAAATTCGGGCGCGGTCCAAAGAACGAGACATGGCGGTTCGAGACCGACTATCCGAAACTGCTGGAACACGTCCGCGCGCTGATGAGCGACAAGCCACTGTTCGTCATTGCGACGGTGTACGCCGTGCGGCTGTCTTACGCGGCAGTCGGACAATCGCTGGCTGGCGCCATGGGCGGCGGCAAGGTGGCTTGCGGCGAGATGGCGATCCGGGAATCGTCAGGTCGCGACCTGGTTCTGCCCACCGGGCTGTTTGCCCGCTGGACGCCCTAGGGGCGCTTCGAAACTCTGGTGATCACCGAGGTGAAGCTGAGCGCGGGCTTGCCATTCGCGGTGATCATGCCGCGAACATAGATCAACCGCCCGCCGGCGCGCGTGACCTCGCCCGTGGCTTCCATCAGGTCGCCCGGCTTGGCGGCAGACAGAAAGTCGCCGGAGAGATTCACGGTGACGCTCGGACCCTGCGTGAGCTCCTCGGCAATCGCGAAGCAGGCAAAATCCGCAAAGGTGAGGAAACACCCGCCATGCATGAAGCCGCCGCCATTCATGTGGCGCGGTTCAGCGATGAACCGGCAGATCACCCGGCCCTGCTCGTCTGTCCGGGTATAGAACGGGCCGGTTCCGCTTTCGAACGTGTCCTGCTTCCAGGTCTTCCAGCCCGCCCAGGGGCCGGTTTCGATGAGGGTCGCAGTGCTCATTAACGTGTTCCGGCAGCTGATTTTCCCTGTCCCTAGCGGCCAGGAACGGGGTTGTCATGTCCCGCCTTGAACTCGCCTCACAGATCGCGTATTTGCTCCGCCTCGACTACAGGGGTGTAGCTCAGCTGGTAGAGTGCCGGTCTCCAAAACCGGATGTCGCAGGTTCGATCCCTGTCGCCCCTGCCAGTCGTCCAGCCTGACAATCAGTTCTCTACAGCGCTATTTCGCCAGACCCGGCCGGGCGATCATACGGTCGCGCCATTCGTTGAGGTTGGCGTGTTCTTCCCATGGGCGGAATTTCACGACGCGGCCGAAGCCCAGCGCAACGTGGAGCGTGATGTCGGCGATCGTGAAGCGCTGGCCGGCGACATAGGGCGAAGCGCCGAGACGCTCGTTGAAGAAAGCGATCGCCTTGCGGGCGCGGCCCTGACAGATCTCGGACCATTCGGCGCTCTGCGGCTTCTCGAGTTCCGCCATGGCGGGATGGCCATTGCGGAACCAGCCGGCGATCTGGCTCATGTAGCTGAGTTCGACGCGGCGATCCCACATCTCGATGATCGCGCGCTCGCGGCCATCGAGGCCCATCAGGTTGGGCTCGGGGTGAAGCGACTCGAAATAGGAGCAGATGGCCCGGCTTTCGGTGAGCGTCGCACCGTCATCCAGTTCAAGCGCGGGTACATGGCCGAGCGGGCTGATCGCCAGATATTCGGGCTTACGATGATCCTGCTTGATGATGTTGAGTTCGGCTTTCGGCGTCTGCTCCCAGATGCCTTTTTCTTGGAGAAAGTAGCGAACCCGATCCGGATTGGGCGCCATCATGGCGTAGTGGAGCTTCATGTTCGTTCTCCCTCTTGATGGCTAGCGCGGACCGCGCGGGGTGCGGGCCTGTTTGGCGCGGACGGGCTTGCCGGTGTGTGACTGGCCGCTGTGCGGGGCGCGGCCACCGGGCGGGCGCTTCGCGTTCTTGTGGTCCTTGCGTGTATCAACATAGGCATCGACACCGAAGTGCTTCTCGTTGGGCTTGGAGCGAGCCTTCTCGCTCTTCGGCTTTACCTGCTTCGCATGTTGCGGCTTGCCGCGCTTAACCTCGCGCGCCGCGAAGGGCGATGGCCGGCGCTTGGCGGAAATGAACTGCGAAAATTCGGCCAGCAGATTCGCTGCAGGCACTTCCTCAAGCGCGCCTGGGCCAAGATCGTCGAGCTGGAACGGGCCGTATGACACGCGGATGAGGCGGTTCACCTTTAGACCGAGACTTTCCAGTGCGCGACGCACTTCGCGGTTCTTGCCTTCCGACAGCGACACATCGATCCAGCAGTTTGAGCCCGTCACACGGTCGAGCTTGGCGTTGATGGCGCGGTATTCGACGCCTTCATGCACGATCCCATCGCGCAGTTTGTCCAGCTCGCGCTGTTCGATGCGGCCATAGCAGCGGGCGCGATACTTTCGCTCCAGCCCCGTCGCCGGGAGCTCAAGCCCCCGCGCCAGCTCGCCGTCATTGGTGAGCAGCAGCAGGCCCTCGGTATTGAGATCGAGGCGACCAACAGTCACGACGCGCGGCAGGTCTTTCGGCAGGTCGTCAAACATCGTGGGGCGACCATCGGGATCCTTGTTGGTCGTCACAAGACCGACAGGCTTGTGATAGCGCCACAGCCGCGTTGCGTCAGGCCGGCCAACCGCGTGGCCATCCACGATGATCTTCTCGCGGCCCGTCACCTTAAACGCTGGCGTATCCAGCACGCGACCATTGACGCTGACGCGCCCGGCCGCGATCATCTTCTCGACATCCCGCCGCGAGGCAATGCCCGCGCTGGCCAGGTATTTCGCAATCCGTTCGCCATCGGCAAACGACTGGTCCGTCTCACGACGCTCCGTCATTGGGTCTTGTCCTTGTTGATCAGCTCGCGCGTGAAGCGATGAAACAGCAGCGCCACGCCGAACAGAACAGTTGATAGGGCGAGAATAGCAGCCGCCAGCATCCACGGCGTATTGAAGTTCTCGTGCTCGCTATAGTCCATAAGATGCAGTCCGTAGAGAAAATCGTACGTCCGCCAGAGATCGGTTCGCGGCGCGCTTGTCCGGCCTGTGACAGCTGAAATGTAGAGGGTGGGGGCTCCCTCGCCCTCGATATGCGAAGCCCCGACTTTGCCGGATACGCTGGATTGCCTAGGCGCGGTTTCATGTTCGTCGATGGGGCGAATA
>JAUYSA010000529.1 GCA_030696545.1 Hyphomonadaceae bacterium | reverse complement strand
GTCATGATCGTGGCGGGGTTCGAGTTGACGAGGATGACGCGATAGCCCTCGGACTTCAGCGCCTTGATCGCCTGCACACCTGAATAATCGAACTCGCACGCCTGTCCGATGACGATCGGCCCCGCGCCAATGACCAGGATGGACTTGATGTCTGTGCGCTTGGGCATGTCACCGGACGGGCTAGGATTCTTGCCTGGGACTTGGCGGCAAATTGCGGCAGGGTTTATCGGCGGCGGAGAGGGCGCGCAACCCTTGTGGCGCCGCATCTGCAACGTTTCTGAACCGTCGAGATTGACGCAGTTACTCGCCCTTATTTTACACGCAATTCACGCCCAAACGTTGTAGATCATACGAAACCCAATACCTGAACGGAATCGCAGCGATTCCGTGAGCTTGCAGAGACCATGAATCGGACGATCTTCACCTTTGCGGCGCTTGTTCTCCTCGGTTTTCCGGGCGGAACAGTTGTTGCGCAGACCAGCCTGCACGGTTCGCAGGCCAGCGCCAGCGCGACCACGGCGGCTGAAGCTACGGTGGAACCCGCCGGTATGCGTGGAATGCTCGCAGCTCAGAACGAGGCGCGCGCGCTCGCAAACGCGCGCCCGCTGACCTGGTCGTCAGAACTTGCCGTCAAAGCCACGGCGACCCTGAAGGCCGCCACGATTGGCTCTTGCCCGATCACGGCAGCGGAAAAGGCCGGCAAGCAGGCAAATGCCAGCATCTTCTGGGCTCCTGGGCTTCGCCGGCTCGGGCCGGAAACCGCCATTCAGGATATTTCCCCCGCTTATATGGTTTCCCGCTGGCG
Source organism: Hyphomonadaceae bacterium (assembly GCA_030696545.1). GTDB lineage: Bacteria > Pseudomonadota > Alphaproteobacteria > Caulobacterales > Hyphomonadaceae > UBA7672. Next base: position 1,742 of record JAUYSA010000529.1, on the reverse strand, counting down.
GGACGGCCGCACGAATTATGACGTCGCCACCCGTAAGTGCCGTACCAAGGGCGGCGCTTGCGACGCATTCTCCCGCATGATCGCTCCCAAGGCGAAGACGGTTGGGTGCGCCAAGCAGATCTGTCCCAACAAGACGCAGATCTGGGCCTGCCATTACAACGAATAGTCCGCACCCGGACGGCAGGCGCTTTCCCTATCGCCAGAACCCCGCACCGATTGTCTCCCGCCTAGGGCCCGAACAGGTCAGGCGGACCTGCCGCCTGCGCGCCTTCGATCGCTAGCAGCCTTAGCTTAGTGTCTGCGCCGCCGCGCGCGGAGAAGCCGCCTAGCTTCCCGTTGGCCGCCGTTACGCGATGGCATGGCACGATGATCGGCCACGGATTCCTGCCGAGCGCCGCGCCCACCTGCTGCGCCAGCAGCCTGTCACCGAGCTGGATGGCGATCTGGCCATAGGTCAGGGTCTCTCCCGGCGGGATACGACGCGTGATCTCATAGACCTTTGCATTGAACTCAGGCACGCGGGTGAGGTCGATCGGCGCATTGGACAGGTCGACCTTCTCGCCACGCATCAAGGCGATCACGCCCTCCACGACGCTAACGAGGTAGGGCGGAACCTCGGCTTCCACCGCGCCGGGATTACGACGCGCAAACGACGTGCGTAGAACCGCCGGATCAGTTTCTGGCAAATGCGCGCCTACGAGCCCGCTATCATTCCAGGCGATCCCGGCCCAGCCGATGGCAGTTTCGAAAATGGCGAAGCTGGTCATGCGGCGACCCTAAGCGTTCCCGAACATGCAGGCAGCCGGTTTTACGACAGCATCATCCAGAAGCCGGAGCGCGATCAGGTATAACGCTTCGCCGTTTTCTGATCGTAGCTTGATCCGTCCTGCTTTTCCGCACCGGCATAACCAGTGACCTGGTCGGCGACGAATGGATTGGTTCGGCGTTCCTGGCCAAAGGTGGACGTTCCGCCGTGGCCGGGCACGAAGGTCATGTCGTCGCCGAGTGGCCAGAGCTTCTCGGTGATGGAGTCAATCAGCTGCTGGTGATTACCGCGCGGAAAATCCGTGCGGCCGATCGAGCCCTGGAACAGCACATCGCCGACGAAGGCGATCTTCGCATCGCGGTTGTGGATCACGACATGCCCCGGCGTATGGCCAGGCGTGTGGGCGACATCGAACTTCACGCCTTCGAGTTCCAATACGTCGCCATCTTCGAGATAGCGGTCAGGCGTTACGTTCTTGAGGCCGGTGAGACCGTATTTAACGGCGGAGCTTTCGATCTGGTCTAGCCAGAACTGGTCGTCCTTATGCGGACCGATCACCGGCACGCCGGTGCGTTCGCGGATGTCGTAGGCGGCGCCTGCGTGGTCGAGGTGGCCGTGGGTGAGCCACATCTCTTTGAGCGTCAGGCCGAAATGTTCGAGCGCGCCCATCAGCGTGTCGACGTCGCCACCCGGATCGACAAGCACGGCGTGCTTTGTCGCGGTGTCCCAGATCAGCGAGCAGTTCTGCTGCAGCGGCGTCACCGGCACGATGCGGATCTGGAGCTTTGTTTCAGGGCGAGCGGCTTCGGTCATGAGGCCTAGATGGAGGTTCTGGGCGCGCAGGGCAACCCGGATATGTGCCGGTTGCCCTTGTCGACGGTTGCGTGGCGCAATGGTATCCAGAGGGCTGCTGGGATTGCTGGCCGGGGCGCTGGGACATGGACGATCTGGAAGGCGCGCGGCGCATGGGCCGCGA
>JAUYSA010000497.1 GCA_030696545.1 Hyphomonadaceae bacterium | reverse complement strand
CGAGGTTTATCGTGACCTCGCAGGCATCGAACGCGCTGCATTCGGTCGCAGGGGCTCAGCTGCCCCGTAAACCATAACCGACGCCCCCGGAATTTCCTCAGGAAATCACTTGGCGGGGCGTTTCAAACAGGCTAGCGTCTTCATCGACGGACTGCAGGCGATTCATGGATTTTGATCTGTGTGATCAGCCAAGCGTCCGGTTGGGTTTGCAAATGGCAGACCCCAACTCCGTCCAACTGGGGCGAATACTCTGAAGATCAGGGATGGTTATATGAAGCGTCAGCGGGGGCGCGGGCGCAAGCCCGGCGGCGGTGGCGGCGGCAGTGGCGGCGGCGGTAACAACCACAACCACGGCAACCGATCGCTGGAGAGCAGCGGGCCGGACGTAAAGATCCGTGGCACGGCCGCGCAGATTTACGAGAAGTACGCACAGTACGCACGCGACGCCCAATCGGGCGGAGACCGCGTGAAGTACGAGGCGCTTCTCCAGCACGCCGAGCACTATTATCGCGTGATGGCGGCCTCGATGCCGCGCGACCGTCTGCTGGCGCAGCAGAATGGCGAAGGCGGCATGCAGCAGGGCCAGCAGCCCGGCGATGGCGTCTCGGTGCAGCATTCTGACATTGGCATGCAGCAGCACGGCGACTCGCAGGATTCGCTCAAGGTCATGGACGATCAGTCGAACGACGCTGACGATGGCGACGACGACGGTGATTCCGACGGCGGCGGCAATAACAATAACAACACCAACGAAAGCGCCGAACGCGACGAAGTCGAAGCGTCTGGCGGCCAGCAGGATGACCAGCAGGGCAATACGGAAGGCGCCGGCCGTGGCCGCCGCCGCCGTGGCCGCCGGCGTCCCGATGGCGACCGTCCGAATGCTCCGGGCGGCGGCGGCAATGGTGGTGGGGCTGACCCCGAGGCGCGTTCCGCTCTCGACAGCCTTGCCCGCAAACAGGGCGCTCTAACGGGCGGCTGATTGCCGGGGCGAAGAATAAAAGCGAGCCGCGCGAAAGCGCGGCTCGTTCTGTTTCAGGGTTGCGGTTCGGGCTTGTTGTTGGCCTTGAGCACGTCGATCTCTTCGCGCATCCGCTCGATGTTCAGTTCGCGCTCCATCACCGCTTCGGCGTCGAGATAGTGCCGGAACTTGGCCAGCACCCACACGCTGTAGCCAGCCGCCACAGCGAGTACGATCATCACGAAAGCCATCGAATAGCTGCCCTCGCTCAGCCCGGCGCCCGCGCCGATAAGGAAGAACAGGGCGAAGAGCACATTCCCGCCGATGCAGAGTATCTGGGCGTGCAGGGGCATGGCGTGTCTCCAGCGTCTCGGCCGAAGCTAGGCTGTCGCGTCAAGTCAGCCAAGATGCGTCATGGATAGTCGGGATCTTCCGCGCAGGTCGTGATTCCCGGCGGCAGTTCCACCCAGCTGTGCCGCCGCTTGTCATAGATTGAATCTCCGGGCGGCGGAAAGTTCGGGTCCGCGAAGGCGCCGACCGCCACCATGACGTGCGTATCTTCCCGGCCTGTCTCGGTGTGGAATACGGAGCTGCCGCAGACCGGACAGAAGCGGAAAATGTAGTGCGAGCCGTGGTCCCCAACATGCGCGTATTCCGTCGCATTGCCGGTCACGCGCCAGGGTGGAGCGAAGGCGGCCAGAGTCGCAAATACGCTACCCGTTCGGCGCTGGCATGCCAGGCAGTGGCAGATACCTGTGCCCAGCGGTTCGCCCGCAACCTGGATCTGCAGCTGTCCGCACGAGCATGAGGCTGTTCGCGTCTGCATCGGTGGCGCTCCTTCAGAGAAGCTTCAGCCGCCCATCGTGAAGACGCAGAGCTTGTTGCCGTCCAGGTCGCGGAAATAGGCGCCGTAGAAGCCGCCGCCGCGATCTCCCGGTGCGCCCTCATCCTTGCCGCCAAGAGACAGGGCCTTGGCGTGAAGGGCGTCGACTTTTTCTTTGGAGGAGCAGCGCAGAGCGATCATGTTGCCATTGCCGCAATTCTGCGTCTGGCCGTCATACGGTTTGGTCACGCCGAACAACGGGCCCTGCGCGAAGCCGTAGAGCTGGCCGTGGGACAGCTCCATCACGCGCTTGCCGCCGAGTTCGGCGAGAAACGCATCGTAGAATTCCAATGCCCTGCCGATGTCCGCCGCGCCGATCGTGGTGTAGCCGATCATGAAAATTCCTTCCCTGAGGTCGCAGGGAAGGAATCATGTCAGCGCGGCAGTATCAAGACTCACATGCCCGCAGGCTTACATGCCGGGCGAATAGAAAGCGCAGAGCTTGTTGCCGTCGAGGTCGCGGAAGTAGCCCGCGTAGAATGTGTCGCCGCGGGCGCCAGCAGGGCCTTCGCAGGTCGCGCCATTGGCGATGGCGGCGTCATAGACTTCGTGGACTTTTTCCTTCGATGGCATTTGCAGCGCGACCATCGTGCCATTGCCCCAGGTCGCGGGCTCCTTGTTGTAGGGTTGGCCGATGCCGAGCATGGCGCCGCCGCCCGAGCCATAGACAGTCGATACGCCGAAATCCATCGCGCGCTTGCCGCCCACGGGCGCCAGCACCTTGTCGTAGAATTCGAGCGCCTTCGGATAGTCGTTGGTGCCGAGCATTGCGTAGCCGATCATGGGGATGTCCTCCGTCCGTCCTGTTGTTCCTGAAGATTTGCGCTTTGCGTGTGTCGCGCGCAAGACGCCGCTGACGTCATGCTGACAGGACAGTGGCGGGAGGCCCTTGCGGCAATGACAGTGAGCACGGCCTCGTCCTTCGAGACGATCGCACTGATGGATCACCCATGTTGAAGCGTCGCGCCTGCGATCCCTCAGGATGAGGCCTATCGATGATCGCGCTTGTGAGTAGCCCTCATCCTGAGGGCCGCGAAGCGGCGTCTCGAAGGACGAGGGCGGGCTTCCCGATGCATCGTTGCAGACGCAAAAAAGCCCGCCCTGGTTGGGGCGGGCTTTGATGTGAGCGATGTCGCCGGGGCCTATTCGAACAGCTTGGCCCAGCGCGGCTTCTTGCGGTTTTTCCAGGCGCCGCGGTGGTAGGCGTCGGAGCCGATCAGCGGCACGACGGTGGTGGCTTCGGCGAAGACCATCTGTTCGTGCGTGGTCGAGACCTTGCCCCACGAGGCGGCTTCTTTCAGCGTCGAGGAGGAGCAGGCGCCGTCGCGCACGTCAGCGACAGTGATCTGCACGGCGTATTTGTGGACCTCGGCTTCAACGCCGAGGATCTCGGCGCAGACGACGGTGTCCTGCGCGAAGTTTTTCGGCACGCCGCCGCCGACCATGAAGAGGCCGGTGGTGCCCGCCGCAATCTTGATGTCGGTCAGTTCGCGGAAGTCCGCGACCGCGTCGATCATCAGGTAGGGCTTCTTCGCCTTGGCGCGTTCCTTCTGGTGTTTCACCAGACCGAAGCCAGCCGAGCTATCGACGAAGGCCGGGCAGAAGATCGGCACGCCTTCTTCGTAGCAGGTCTGAATCAGTGAGCCTTTTTTCTTGGCGTTGCCGTCGGCCAGCCACTTGCCCATCTCGTGGATGAACTCGCGCGACGAGTAGCCGCGCGGCTCGAGCGCGTTGGCGAGCTCAAGGATCGTGTGGTCGCACGCCTGGAGTTCTTCCTCGTCGATGTAGGTGTCGTAGATCCGGTCGATATAGTTCTCGCGCAGGACGTTGTCGTCCACCGAGCCAGCGGCCTGATAGTGCTTGAAGCCAAGCGCTTCGAAGAAGTCCATGTCGACGATCGAGGCGCCCGTGGCGACGATCGCGTCGATCATGCCGAACTTCACCATGTCACGGTAAACGTGCATGCAGCCGCCTGCCGAGGTCGAGCCGGCGAGGATGAGCCAGGTCGAGCAGCCCTTTTCCTTGAGCGCCATGTTGAAGATGTCGGCGGCGCGTGCGGTGTCGCGCGAGGAGAACGACATCTTGCGCATCGAGTCGATGATCGGGCGTGCGTCGAACGACGTCATGTCGACATGCTCGACGGTTTTGCCGAGCAGCTGGGCTTTGGTGTTGTTGCGCTTCTTCGCGACGGCCTTGACCGGCGCAGCCTTGGCGTTGGACTTGGTGGCCATGGGAGATCGTCTCCAGGGATGAGGACGTCAGAAGGCGACGGCCAGCCTTGGGCAGAGAGCTGTGTTTGGCGGGGATATAGCAGCGTACGGACGAGTTTAAATAGGAAAAGCGCGTCCTCGCGTGCGGGAAACAGAAAAGCGCGGGCCGGGGTTCATGCGGCCCGCGCTTCCATTTGTGTCAGTTTGACTACGATACGACCTTGAGGCGGCGCGACGATTTGCGGACCGTGCGGCGCGGGGCCGGCGGACGCTTCTCGACAACGCTGTACATCGAGGTCCACGGCTGATCTTCGACGGCGATATTTTCCGTCTCGCCGAAGCCGTTGAACCGCGTCTGCATGGCGACGCCATAGGCGCCGAGCATGCCGAACTCGATGTAGTCGCCTTCGCGGATGTCAGCCGGGAGGGTGAACGGCCCTTCCATCGCATCCAGCGAATCGCAGGTCGGTCCGTAGAGCTTGAAGGTCTGCTCGCCGCCTTCGAACGAGCCGTCCGCACGGTGGGCCTTCACGGGGAAGGGCCACTTGCAGTGAGCGGCGTCGAACAGGTTGCCGTAGCTGCCATCGTTGATGTGCAGCGCGCCGTCCTTCACCAGCTCAACGCGGGCGAGGATCGACGTGGATTCAGCAACCATCGCGCGGCCGGGCTCGCACCACAGCTTGGCGTTCATCGCGACCGGCATCTCTTCGAAAGCCGATTTGACGACATTCACATAGAGCTCGAGGTCCGGCGGCGTCATGCCCGGGTAGGCTGACGGGAAGCCGCCGCCCACATCGACCACGTCAACGATGACGCCCGCTTCGCGGATGATGCCGGAAGCCAGCTCCATCGCGTCGCGGAACGCCGACGGGTTCATGCATTGCGAGCCGACATGGAACGACACGCCAAGATTGTCAGCATACCGGCGGGCCTTCTGGAGAAGGGCCGGAGCCGACGTCTCGGAGACGCCGAACTTGTTCGACAGCGCGTACACCGCGTCGGAGTTGTTGACGGCAAGCCGCACGACGAGCGTGAGGTCATCGGCGCGTTGCGTCGCGGCGACGATCTTTTCGAGCTCGGCTTCGCAGTCGAGCGAGAAGACGCGCACACCATGATCGAAGTAGGCGCGCTCGATAGCCTTGCGCGACTTCACCGGATGCATGAACGCCATCTTCGCGTCGCTGTAGCGCGAAGCGATGAGCTTGATCTCGTTCTCGGAAGCGACGTCAAACCAGCGCAGACCGGCCGCATAGACCGCATCAAGCGCCCACAGTGAAGGGTTCGCCTTCACAGCGTAGAGCACGTCGCCCGGAAAGTTATCCCTGAACCAAGTAGCCGCTATCGACACCCGCTCCGGTCGCACGCATGCGACTGGAAGCTCTGGGAGTCGTTCCCGGACCAGGTCCAGGGGCGTATGAAACGTGAGCAATTCACGTACACCCCTGTTAGTTGTTGAACCCAATCCGGCGTTAGTACGGATCTTTGACTCGTTAAGTCTGCCTCTCAACCCGCACACGTCATCCAAACCCCACCTGATACTCAGGCTAACTTGGGAAGTTCAGACGCCACGTGGAATCAAGGCGCAGAGCCTCGAGCCGATGTCCGCCGGCGCGATGTATATAGGTCCATAGAGTCGGCATGTAAATAAAATCTTGCGGGCCGTCAGTGGGTTGCCAACAACCGTTCATATTGGCCGTCAATTAGTAGCGCGCGACGCGCTGCGAGGAATTGTGACAGCGCCGCCTGGGGCCGGGCTGCGCGGCTGGTGTGACTGATTCTGTCGGATAGATATGCGTTTTTGGCGCGGAAGGGTTTGTGACAATGGCGTCTGCCAGCGCGGAGATCAGATTGCCGGCGTGGCTGGCCGAGATGGCGCTGCCTGTGGCGCCGGTCTCCGACGAGGCCTGCATGCGGTTCGCGATTGCCGCCGCACGCGAAAATGTCGCGCGCCGTTCGGGCGGCCCGTTCGGGGCGGTCATCCGCCTCGATTCGACCGGCGAGATAATCGGCCTCGGCGTGAACCTCGCCATGGCGAGCGGCAATCCGGTTCTCCATGCTGAGACAGTGGCTATCTCGCTCGCGGGTCGTCGGCTGGCGGAGGCGGGTGGCGTTACGCTCTTCACCTCGTGCGAGCCTTGCATCATGTGCCTCGGCGCGTCGCACTGGGCGGAGATCGGCAGGATCGTATCCGCAGCGCTGAAGGAAGACGCAGAAGCGGTGGGCTTCAGCGAAGGCGCCGGGACAGGGCAGCTGCGCGCCGAGATGGAAGCGCGGGGCGTCGTTTTTCAATCGGGGTTCCTCCGCGCCGAAGGGGAGGCTGTGCTGGCCGACTACGCCGCGCGGGGTGGAGAAATCTACGGGCCCGAGAGCTGACGGGAAATTTATTGCTTCTCGATAAGCGCCGCCCCTAGAGTGCTCCGGCAACGGAACAAAGGGTGCGAGATGTCGAGAAGAACCATCACGTCGGTCGCGGGCGTTATTGCTGCCGTGCTGGCGGCGAGTTCGTGCGCAACGGGGACTGCGTCGGACACTTACGCTGCTCCGATGATCTCCGCGCAGCCGGCTCAGCAGACGGCGACGCCGGCGCGCGACCCGGTCGTCGCGAAGATCGCGGCGATGGACTACGACATCCCGTTCACCAAATACGTTCTGAAGAACGGCCTCACGCTGATCGTGCATGAGGACACCAAGACGCCGACGGTGACGCTGCACCTCGTCTATCATGTCGGCTCGAAAAACGAGCCCAAAGGCCGCTCCGGTTTCGCGCACCTTTTCGAGCATCTGATGTTCAACGGCTCGCAGCATTTCAACGACGACTTCTTCAAGGCGACGCAGCAGATCGGCGCGACGAACCAGAACGGCTCCACCAACACCGATCGCACCAACTACTACCAGACCGTACCGAAGGCGGCGCTCGACACCATCCTGTGGCTGGAGTCCGATCGCATGGGCTATCTGCTCGGCGCGGTTGACCAGGCGAGGCTCGATGAGCAGCGCGGCGTTGTGCAGAACGAGAAGCGGCAGGGCGAGAACCAGCCATACGGGCAGGTCAACAATCGCCACGTCGCGGCAACTTATCCGGAAGGCCATCCTTACGATCACACCGTCATCGGGTCGATGGACGATCTGAGCGCCGCCAAACTTTCGGACGTGCAGGACTGGTTCAAGACCTGGTATGGCCCGTCCAACGCTATCCTCGTCATCGCCGGCGACATCAAGCCGGAAGAGGCCAAGGCGCAGGTCGAGAAGTATTTTGGCGAGATCCCGCCGGGCCCGCCGCCGTCACAGCCGAAGTCATGGGTGCCGCCGCTGGCCGAGAACCAGCGCGAAGTGATGTATGACCGCGTGGCCCAGCCCCGCATCTACAAGACCTGGAACGTGCCCGAACTTGGCAATCCGGATGGCGAGCAGCTCGACAACCTGGCGGCAGCGCTTGGCGGCGACAAGAATGCGCGCCTGACCAAGCGGCTCGTTTATGATGAGCAGGTGGCCACCAACGTCACGGTCATGAACCCGCAGAGCGAGATCGCCGGGCAGTTCCGCATCATCGTCACGGCCAAGCCGGATGCTGATCTCAAGAAGATCGAGGCCGCGATCGATGAGGAAGTAAATCGTCTCATTCAGTCTGGCCCGACGCAGGCGGAGATCGACAAGAACATCGTGCAGACAGTGTCGGGCGTTATCTCCAGCCTCGAAAGCACGTCGAGCAAGGCGGCGGAGCTTGCCCAGTGGGAGACCATTACCGGCGATCCCAATGGCTGGAAGACGTCGATCAGCCGTCTGGAAGCATCGACGCCGGCAAGCGTGCAGGCCGTGGCGCGCAAATGGCTGACCCGCGGGTCCTATACGCTCACCGTTCTGCCGTTTGGCGATCCCGCTGCGTTTGCGCAGCCGGTTGATCGCTCGAAAATGCCGCCGCCGGGTTCGATCGCGGATGCGGAGTTCCCCGCCTATCAGACAGCGACGCTCTCGAACGGCATCAAGGTGATGCTGGTGGAGCGGCATGATGTGCCGCAGGTCAGCGTGTCGATGCTGCTCGACACGGGCTATCCGGCGGATCAGGCGACCATCAAGGACGGACTCTCCGGCCTCACCGCCAACATGCTGGACGAGGGCACCAAGACCCGTTCGGCTCTGCAGATCGCGGACGAACTCGATCGTCTTGGCGGATATGTCGGTGCAGGGGGTGGTGGTGAGAGTTCGACGGTCGAATTCGCGGCGCTGACGCCAACGCTCGACCAGGTGATGGCGATCTGGGCGGACGTTCTGCGCAATCCGGCTTTCAACGAGGCGGATTTCAAGCGCATCCAGTCGCAAACAGTTCAGGGCCTGCAGGCGCAGCTGCGCGATCCGGCGTCGATCGGCCAGCGCGTCATGTCGAAGGTTCTGTGGGGCGACAATCACCCGTATGGCCACCTCGTGACGCCGGGCGAGATCACGTCACTCACGCGCGCTGACGCAGCAGCCTTCCACACGCAATGGTATGGACCGAACAACGCAACGCTGTTCGTTGTCGGCGATACAACGCTGGCCGAGATAACGCCCAAGCTTGAGGCAGCTCTCAAGGATTGGGCCAATGCGCCGAACAAGCGGCAGCCAGTCGCCAATGGCGCGCGTCCGACCAAGCCGGCGGTCTATCTCGTTGACCGCCCGGATTCTGCCCAGTCGATCATTCTCGTGGGAACGCCGCAGGCGCCGCGCAATCCTGCGGAAGACACGCGCGTCTCGGCTTTCAACGCGCTGTTCGGCGGCAACTTCAC
>JAUYSA010000482.1 GCA_030696545.1 Hyphomonadaceae bacterium | reverse complement strand
ACGGCGATCTCCATCTTTTTCGTATCGTGACAACGCGCGCAGGCATCAAGACCGGCAGGCAGAGGCAACACTTATCGCCTGCACATGGGATGGGACGGCATTCCCACCCACGGGCGCGAGGGTCGGACATCTCACAGGGGTTCAGAGAATGAAAACGCATCGGAAGGCTCGTCACGGCCTCAGAAATCTTCTTGTCACAAGCAGCTGCCTGTCGGCGCTTGTCATCGCGACGCCCGCGTTCGCCCAGGAACCACCGGCGCCAGCGCCACAGGCCGAGTCTGGCAGCGACGTCATTGTCGTTACCGGCTCGCGCATCAGCACGGATTCCGCAACTTCCGCCGCCAGCCCGGTTCAGGTCATTGGCGGGGACGACATCGCGACGTCGGGCGAAACCGACGTTTCGGTACTGCTGCGTGAATCACCCTCGCTGCAATCTTCGGTTCCGGCGACGTTCAGCGCGTTCAACGCCGCAGACACCGAGGACAGCGATCTCGGCGTTGGCCTCCTCAACCTGCGATCCCTCGGTATTGAGCGCACATTGGTGTTGCAGAACGGCCGCCGGCACGTACCGGCGGTTGCCGGTCAGGCGGCGGTCGACGTTTCCACCATTCCCGTCTCACTGCTCGACCGAGTGGAAGTGCTTACCGGCGGCGCATCGTCCATCTATGGCGCCGATGCCGTCTCGGGCGTCGTCAACTTCATCCTTCGTAGCGGCCGAGACTTCGACGGCATGGAGGTGCGGGCGCAAGCCGGCATATCCAGCGAAAACGACGCTGAGGAGTTCTTCCTCTCGATCGCCGACGGCTTCGATTTTGCGGAAGGCCGTGGGGACTTCGTTTACGGGCTGGAATACGCGAACAGTTCCCCCGTCTATGCCGGCGACCGCGATTTCGCGGGTTCAGGCATTCGCAGCTTCGTGCCGAACTCGCCCGAGCTTGCCGCTTTCCTGGGCGTCAGCCCCGACGCCGCTAACACGTTTGCGCCAAACCTGACGTTGCCGATTTCGAGCCGCTACGGGATCATCGCGATCGGTGATGGCTTCGCCAGCGCGTTCGGCGAGGTCGCCAGTTCGTCAGACGGCACCTTCGGGACGATTGGCGCCGCGAACGTGCCCGTGGTGCAGATCTTCGACAACGGGACGCTGCGCCCCTACAACGCGGGCGATATTTTTGTCGACCCGTTCAACGCTGTCGGCGGCGACGCCATCGCGACGACACCGGACCTTGAACTGATCCTGCCCGAGTCCGAGCGTTTCCTTTTCAACGCCAATTCGACCTATGCGATCAACGACTCGCTCAATTTTTTCACCGAGACGAAGTTCGTTTACAGCAACACCTATGACAGCATCCAGGTGAACGGCTTCAACGACGACATTCCGATCTCGCTGGACAATCCCTACATTCCCGCCGCCTTGCGGGCGCAGCTCGACGCTCTGGCAGACGAAGGAATCGATCCGGTAATCGCAATGTCGCGCGACACGCTTGATCGTGACGTGCTGCCCAAGGTCAACGCTGAACGTACGACTTTCCGCGTCGTTTCCGGCTTCAGCGGCGAACTTCCGTTTGGCTGGGACTATGAGCTCTCCTACAATTTCGGCCGTTCGGACGCGAAGATCAAGAACTCGAATACGCGTCTTGATGACCGCTTCTTCGCCGCTGTGGATGCGGTGATCGACCCGGATACGGGCCAGACAGTGTGCCGGTCAGATCTCGATCCCACGGCGATCCCGCCCGTGTCGCCCTTCCCGGCGCCGCGCGAGGGCTTCTTCACGTTCTCGCCAGGCGATGGCCAGTGCAAGCCGATCAACCTGTTCGGCGAGAACGCGATCACCGGCGCTGGTGCAGATTTCGCGTTTGTCAGCACGATGGACAACACGACCGTGCAGCAGCAGGCAATCCTCGCCACTTTGTCGGGCGACACGGAAATGTTCTTCAGCCTGCCGGGCGGGCCGATCGGCTGGGCGGTGGGCGCCGAGTGGCGCAAGGAGAAAAGCGAGTTCTTCCCCGATCCGCTCAACACTGCGGGCTTCACCTTCGGCGCGACGTCTGGTGGGCCGACTTTCCCGTCGGGCGGCGGCACGGATGTGACCGAGGCCTTCATCGAAGTGCGGGCCCCGATCCTTGCTGACCAGCCCTTCGTGGAACTTCTGGAAGTGAGCGGTTCGGCGCGGACGTCAGATTACAGCACCATTGGCGAAACCGAGACCTGGAGCGTGGGCGGCCGGTATTCGCCGCATCCATGGATCACGCTGCGGGGCACCATCGCGGAGGCCGTTCGGGCGCCGAACATCGGCGAACTGTTTGCGCCGCTGCAGCCCGCATCCATCGGGGCCGATGACGATCCGTGCAATCCGAACTTCATCAATGCGGGCACGGAATTCCGCGCGGCGAACTGTGCGGAATTCGTGGCGCCTGGCTACAATTCGACGGACTATCTTTCGGCGTTTGTCTCCGGCGTGTCGGGCGGCAATGTCGACCTTCTGCCAGAGACAGCGAAAACAAAGACGTTTGGCTTTGTCTTCGAGCCCGAAGACATGCTGACGGGTCTGCGCGTCATCGTGGACTACTATGATATCGAGATCACCGGCGCGGTCGATGCGTTGGCCGCTTTCGACATCGCCTCGGCATGCGTCGACCTGCCGTCGGTGAACAACCAGTATTGCGCGCAGATTGACCGTGACCCGACGAACGGCTTCATCACGGGCTTCCGTTCGGGCCAGATCAACCTCGGCTCACTGGAGACCAAGGGCGTCGACTTCAGCGCAACATACGACTTCGTTCTCCCCGGCACATGGGGCGAGATGCGCGTCGGAGCGGCGGGCACCAACTTCCTGAAGTATGACGAGTTCCAAGATCCGACCGACCTTACCGTGTTCGAGGACAGGCTCGGTGAGTTCGCGATCCCAGAATGGATCGTGAATTTCTCGGCGGACTGGATGTTCGGCGACTTCACGTTCGGCTGGAACGGCCGCTACGAGCACGAACAGCTGCTGCCCGGCATCTCGAACGCGGATATCGAGAGCGATCCGGACTTCGCCGATCCGTTCAGCGCGGATGCGACATTCGTCCACGATCTTTCGGTCGATTATCAGTTCAACGAGAAGCTGAAGCTTTATGGCGGTGTCAACAACGTGCTCAACGAGGAGCCCCTTATCGGCACGCTGTCGCGTCCGGCTGGCCCGCGCGGTACGTTCTTCTTCGTCGGACTGGAAGTGGCGCTCTAGCTTTTCGAGCCAGGCAAAACAGGGCGGGCTGCCTTCATCGGGCGGCCCGTTTCTGTTTCAGTGTGGTGCGTTTTCAAGGCGCGACAAGTTCAGGGCGTGACCGGCGGCATGGACGCGATCCATTGCTGGATCAGGGCGACGGCTTTCTCGTCGACGACGGTACGGCCGAGTTCTGGCATGAGGACGCCGGGCTCTGTGGATTCCATGCGGTGGACGAGGATGGACTGCTCGGGATGGCCTGGCTCGATGACGAAGAGGTTCTGGCCTGATCCCCTGCCCGCAGCAGTTGGGCGTTTGTGGACGCCCCAGCCGGTGGGGTCGGTTTCATTCCAGGCGAGGAAGAGGCCGGAGTTGGACGCGCCGCCGCCGGCCTTGTGGCAATGGGCGCAGTTTATGTCGAGCCAGGCGCGGGCGCGATCAGCAAGCGGCGCATCGCCATAGGCGGGTGGTGCGGCTGGCGGATCCGCGGGAGCGCCAGTGAGGATGCCGCGCGCCGTCCAGTCTGCGAGCTGGTTCACGCCTGCGGGGCCGACATGGTTGAGGTTGCGCGCGCTGGGGCCGATGGGGACGAAGTCGTCGTCGACCGAGTGACATTCCTTGCACTGGTTCTGGTTGGGAACCGAGTAATCGATGGCGAGCGGCCTGCCTTCGGGCGAGATCGTCTCGATCGGCTGGCGGCCGCCGACGGGGGAATAGACGGCTTCGGTCTGCGCTTCATTCCAGATGTAGGGATAGGCGACCCAGCCTTGCGGCTTGTGGATCAGGAGGCGGGTCTCGATGTAGCGCTCGTTGAGCGCGGGGTCGCGCATGTCTGGCGCGAAGGCGAATGTCTTGATCAGCACGGACCCGACGGGGAAGTCGAACACCTTGTCTGGGTTGTAGGTCGCGGACTGGCCCTTGGGCACATAGACGAGGCGGTGCTTGGCCGCGTAGTCGCTGAACAGCGCATTGACGAGATCGTAGGCACGCACGCCATCGGACGGGGCGGCGTGAGCGTTTGTCGATGCGAAGAAGCCGTAGTCGGAGAGTTTTTCCGCAGGCTTGTCAGCGAGGATGACGGTGTCGCGGACGCCTGCGGGTTGGGAGCAGGCGGCGAGGATGAACGCAAGCGCTGCTCCAAGCAGCGCCTGTGTCACACGTCTGAAATTACGGCTGTGGCTCAAGGTCGGAACAAGCCTTACTGACCGCCCTTGGTCCCGGCTTTCGCCGGGATGAGCGGGTGTTGCGGTGTACCCAAAAGAACAGCCAGGCGCTTAAGCGCCTTCCTTGGCGGCGGGTTTTTCCGGCAGGACGACGGCGGCGGGTTCTTCGATCGCGGCGTCGGGCTGGCGCTCGATCGAGAGCTTGGCCTTGGCGAAATCGGGGGGCGTCGAACCGAGGCCGAGATTGATGTAGCCAACCTCCGGCTTCTCGCGAATGACGATCTTCACGTCCTCGCTCTTGGCGCCATAGCTGGTCACGCCATCCCAGACGATGGCGGGCAGCTTGCCGCCAATCACAGCAGCCAGCGGGGCAAGACGGCCCTGCGGGTTGTTGCCGCCTTCGCCATAGGTGTTGTCGCGGATGACGAAGTCGCGCGGCAGCGGGTTGTATTCCGTGTCCTTGAACTCGTTGGTGTAGGACACGATCATCACGTGGGCCGTCTGGTTCTTGTCGAACGTGTTGTTGAAGACGTGCACGTTGCGGTTCGCCATCAGGAGAATGCCGGTGCCGGTAGGCACGCTGGCGACGATATTGCCCGGAGGCGCGAAGTTCGGCGTGTCGTTCTCGATGATCTGGTTGTTGAACACGCGCGTCGAGTGACCGCCCTTCTTGGGCAGGTCCGGCAGGTCGAACACCAGGATGCCTCCGGCATTCTTGGTGGCGACGTTGTCGTACACGTCGGCGCGGGTGGAGTTCTCGATCTCGATGCCGGCGACATTGTATTCGGCGCGGCTGTTGCGGACGATGATGTTGTCGGACTGGCCGACATAGATGCCGGCGTCGGATGCGCCTGAGACGGTGACGCCGTCGACGAGCACGTTGGTCGATTCAACCGGATAGACGCCGTAGGCGCCGTTCGTGGCGAGCGGGCCGCCGGTCCATTCGACCTTCAGGTCCTTATAGACAACGTTATCGGCGCCCTTGGACTTGATGCCGTCGCCCTTTGAGTCCTGCATCGTGAAGCCGGTGAGCGTGACGCCGTCGGACGTGACGAGCAGGCCCTCGCCTGCCCCCTTCTGGCCCTTGAACGAGATGATGGTCTTGTCGATGCCTGCGCCCTTGATGGTGACGTTGTCGACCGTGAGGGAGAGACCCTCGGTGAAGTCGAACGTACCTTCGCCGATTTCGATCGTGGAGCCGGGCGTTGCTTCGATCAGGAGTTTCTGCAGGTCGGCATTGGCCGTGGCGCCGGGCACGAGCGCCACTGGCTTGGGCGGCTCAGTCGGGCCGCAGGCCGCGGCGAGCGCCATAACCGATACTGCTGCGAAGATGCTGCGCATCCCGGCCTCCCTGGGTGTTGTTTACGTGGGCGGAAGTGTCGGCCCGGACGTGACGATGTCAAGTCGCGGGGCTGGCCTGCCCATAGGGCAATCGCAAACGAAAGCGGCCGCCCTTGGGGGAAAGGGCGGCCGCGGGGCAACTCGCGTGAGATAGCGCGCGGTTGCGGCTTTAGACGGACGCTAGTTAGTCAGCGCCCACAGAACGAGGCCAGTCGCGGCGGCGACGAGGAGAATGTCGCCGCTGTTGTGGTCCCGGTAATAGTACTGGCCGTGACGCGGAGGCGGCAGGCGATAGCGATTGTAGTCGTTCACGACCACGTAGCTGGTGTGGCGGCGGTGCTCGAAGTGATGGCCGCGGCTCCAATTGTGATGGTCGCCGCGGGTGTCGTACCACCCACGGCCATTGTGACGGTCGCCGCGCCGGTCATCACGGCGGTCATCGCGACGGGAGTCACGGTAGCCATCGCGATAGTCGCGATCGTTCCAGTCACGGTCATGGCCACGACCGCGGTCGTGACCGCGATCACCGCGATCGTTGTGGCCTCGGCCACGTTGGTCGGCGAAGGCGGGAGCCACAGCGCTGAACGCAATGAGGCCAGCCATCAGGGAGGAAGCAATGAGACGCATGAGGCACTCCTTTCAATCTCGTAGCCCCATAAGAACGCGCAGCACCTGAACGGAGCTAGACTCGTTTGTTCATCTTCAGAAAAATCTAAACGGCGGAGAAAAAGTGCTGTGATTTCTGGCGCTTGCGAACGCAATTTTTGTGAGAAAAACTGCAGCGAGCATGGCGGAGATGAGGCGGTGCGTTCATTTGCGACACGTCGCAGCTCCCAGATGAACGGCCGTTGTGAGGGGTTCATCTAGCAAGAGCCACGGACTACGCGGCTGAGCGGTTCTCGCAGATATGCAGCGCGGATTCGATCCAGGCTTTCACGCGGGCGCGGTCAGGCAGGCTCGATCCGCGCAGCGCGCGCTCGCCCTCGTTTGACTGGGCGTGCATGGTGATGGCGTCGAGCAGGAAATCAACATCGGCAGTGGCGAGATCATCGATGCTGTAGATGCCCGCGCCCACAAGGAGCTGCGCGTGCGTGCCGTTGAGTTCGGGCACGGAACAGGCCAGCTGGGCCTGCGCCTGCCAGTCCTTGATGACGCCAGCGTTGATGTGGCTGGCCTTGATGCGGGCGGCGGCGTCTTCCGGCGCGAGGGCGAGAAGATCGCCCACGGTCTTCACGCCTATGATGGAGAGACGGTTCGCGGTCTTGGGGCCGATGGACGGGGCATCAACCACGGCGGCTTCGCGCGAGAGGCGGATGCGGGAGATGACCGGGGGCGGCGCGGCGGGCTCGACAGAGGCGACAGGCTCGGGCTTCGGAACTGTCTTTGGCTTTTCGGCTTTGGGTGCGGCGGGGGTCTTGGCGGCCTTGATCTTCTTCGTCACGCGCGGCTCGGCCCCCTGCCCGTTGGCTGTGCCGGCTTCGCGGGGCCACTGGCAGTCGAGCGTGGAGAGCGGAACCTTCAGTACTTCCTCGGCGAAAAGCTTGCGGACCGCCTTATCGTCGTCGCCCAGCGTCTCGCGGACTTTGCCAGTCTTGCGGAATTCCGTGAACTGGCTGGAGACGAGTTCGGCTTCGACGACATGCTCGATGCGTTTCGAGATCACGCGGACGGGCGTGTTGGCGACAATGGCGACAGTGTCGAGGATCAGGCTGACCGGCGGGGCTTCGGCTTTTGCTTCGGCGATAGCGCGGTCGAGTACGCGCGCGAACATGACGGAGGCGTAGCCGAGAAGGGCCGCCACCACGTCCTTCATTTCCTGGTCGAGGCCCTCGACCGGGCGCTTCACGCCGACAGCGAAGTCGTAGTGGTCGATCAGGGTTTCGTAATGCTTGTTGGAAACGAGCGCGCCGTTGCGGACCATCTGCTCAAGCCAGTCATCACCCGGCGGCACCGGCACGTCAGGGAAACCGAGATCCTGGGTGAGGATGAGGAAGAGTTCGGGGAAAGCCTTCGACAACGACCATTCGACGGCGCGATGGACGGTGTTCTCTTCCTCGGTCTGGTGCGTGTGGAAGGGCTGCACCGGATCCGCGACGTAGTGGCTCATCACGCCGGCGCAGTAGGCGGCGTGTTTCCAGTCCTGCGCCTGCATGGCGCGCACCGTGCGGCGATACCATTCACGTGCGGCGCCTGGGGCGCCGCCCCAGTTATTGTCGCGGACGTGGAGGACGTGGTTGCGGAAATCCTTGAAGACCTCGTCAGGCGCCTTTGAGCCTTCGAGATAGGCGTCGCGGTGCTTGAGGAAGACGTCGCGCCAGCTGGCTGCGTCTTGGGTCTGCAGATGTTCGAGCGCCATCACCGCGATCCGGTGATGATTGCTGCGGCACACCGAATCCAGAACGAGCCGGTAGCAGGCCGACATCCGACGCTCTCCATTGGAAATATGAGGTGGAGTGGGCGTCATTTTGGTTAGCGGGAGGTTAAATGCCTTAGCCGGATGACCCGTTTTGGCGCCGGAATACGCCTTTCATTGTGGACAGCGATGGGAAGGGAATCTGCATGGAAACCGCAACTCCGGCCAAACGGCCACCCGCGATCACGGGCATCTGCGTGATTGGCGCGCTTGGCGTCGTGGCGCTGGCGTGGCTGGCCTTCTCGGGCAATCTCTATGGCGCGCCGGATTGGTATCCGCCTTATCTGACGGTGTCGGCAATCGCTGGCGCAACCGCGATGGTTGGCCTGTTCCTCATGCGCAAATGGGGGCTGCTGCTTTATGGCGGCCTGTTCGCCGTGAACCAGATCGTGCTGCTGGCGACGGGCCTGTGGTCGGTGCAGTCGGCGCTGGTTCCAGTGATCGTCATCATTGTGGCAAGTCAGCACTATGGACGGATGCGCTGAGGGATTTCGTAAGGCCAGCTTCTGGTTTGCGTTCGCTAGCGGTACGGACGAAAGTGCGCTGATCCGCTTCTCTGCGGCGTCCGGGAGTCATCATGCGCGCCATTGTTCTTGCCGCCGGTATCGCGCTGCTTTCTGCGTGCGGCGAGAAGGAGCCGGATATTGCGTGCTGCGCCATCGAGCCCAAGGCCAAGTGCGAGAGCGCGCTTGCAGGGCTTGGCGTCACGCGCGAGGAGCTTGCGATTCTTGCGACAGCGGAAAAGATCTGTCCGTCGATCGAGTTCACGCCTGAGCGCCTGCGCGAACTGGATGCGCAATGGCCGGTCGATTGCCGCGCGGCCGGAATGATGAGCCCACTGCACGCCATGGCCAGCGGGCAATGCGGATAGCGTTGGCGGATCAACCACGTTAGCTTCCTTGCCGACAGGGGGAATTGCGGATGCGGACGCTTCTGACAGCACTGATGGGCATGGCCGTGGCGGCATGCGCCTCGCCGCCGGAGAAGGTCGCCCAGGCGGGCGCAGAGTTCGGATACGTCAATCAGCAGCTTGCGGTGAAAACCATGTTCGCCCGCCAGCAGGAGGCCGCCATTGCCGAGCCGTTCGTGGGCGTGCGTACGAACAAGGGATTGCAGACGGGTCTTTTTCCGGTGCGCGCGACGGGCGTTTCAACGGAGCCCGTGCGGCAGGCTGCGAACGATTTTCTC
>JAUYSA010000286.1 GCA_030696545.1 Hyphomonadaceae bacterium | reverse complement strand
CTTGTCTGGCACTGGACTAACCCAAGGCGCTACACCACGCGCCCCGCTCCCTCATCTGGAGGGACGAGACTTGTCGCGCCGTAGCCCAAAGGGCGAAGGCGGAACAGCATCCCGCAGGACGATTACGTCCGTGCGATTGAGAGCGCGTATCTGGAAGCGGACCTTCAGGTCCGCGTTCCCCGCGTAGGCGGGGAACCAGCCCTCTTGAACAAGAACCAGCGCGAAGCGCGCAAGGCTGGACCCCCGCCTTCGCGGGGGACGCGGTGGAGAGGTAAGGCCCTCATCCCGCACCGCACAAAATCGACCACCGCCACACCATCGCCATTGACTCGCCAGATTACGCGCGTAACTTGAAATCAGATTACAGGTGTACTATGCAAACGATCTCCGACGCCGAGAGCCGCATCATGGAAGCGCTGTGGCGCAAGACGCCGCTGAACGCAGAGCAGATCTTCGCCGCCGTGGGCCCTGAAAACGGCTGGGCCCCCGCCACAGTCAAAACCCTCGTCACCCGCCTGCTCAAGAAGAAAGCCATTTCCGGCGGCAAAGAAGGCGACAGCTACTGCTACCGCCCGCTCATCACGCGCAATGCGTGGGTGCAGTCCGAAAGCCAGGGCATGCTCGACAAGCTGTTCAAGGGCGAAGTCGCCCCGCTGGTCGCGCACTTTGCCGAGCATCGCAAACTTTCAGCGAAAGACCTGAAACAGCTGAAGGCCCTGATCGCGAAGATCGAGGAGGACAAGTGATGAACCCGGTCCTCGACGCCCTCATCGAGATGAACATCGCGGCCGCCGCCGCCATCATCTTCCTGCTCGCCGTGCGCAAGCCCGCCCGCCGCATCTTCGGCCCGCACGCCATCTATCTTCTCTGGGCCATCGTCCCGATCGCCGCCGCAGCAACCTTTATCCCCTCGCGCACGATCGAGATGCTCTCGCTCGGCCTGACGCTCGATGAAGTGATCGCGCTCACCACGCCGCCCGCCGCGAACTCCCTGCTGGAAGCGATCTTGCCCTACGCCCTCATCGCCATCTGGATCATCGGCGCCATCGCCACCGCGATCGCGCTGATCCGCCGTCAGGCCGCCTTCATGCGCGATGCAGACCTCGGCCTTGCCGGCCCCGCCATTGTCGGCTTCTCGCAGCCCCGCATCGTCACGCCTGACGATTTCTCCCGCCGCTTCTCGGACGCTGAGCGCAAACTGATCCTCACCCACGAACAGGTCCATCTCGACCGCAACGATGCGCGCATCAACGCCGTCGTCGCCCTTATCCGTTGCGCCTTCTGGTTCAACCCGCTCGTCCACATCGGCGCGAAGGCGATGCGCGTCGATCAGGAATTGTCGTGCGACGCCGAAGTCATCGACCGCCGCCCGCGTGTCCGCCGCGCCTATGCCGAAACGCTGCTGAAGACCCAGCTCGCCTCGCGCCCGCTTCCCGTCGGCTGCTACTGGCCCGCCGAAGCACAGCACCCGCTCGCCGAACGCATCGACATGCTGGCCCGCAAACCGCTCTCCGGCCGCCGCCGCATCGCCGCCACGGCCGTCGTGCTCGCCCTCACCGCCAGCGCCGGCGTCGCCGCCTGGGCCGCCCAGCCCAAGCGCACCGTCATAACCGAAGCGCCAGACCTGCTCGTTCCCTTCAAGCCGATCCAGCCCGACCAGCAGGCGCTCAACGCGCTCACAACGAACCCGCGGCCACAGGCGAACTTCAATCCCTTCATCGCTCCGCCTGCAGACCTGAACGTCGATGGCGATGTCGTTGTCGAACTCTGCGTCTCCGCATCCGGCGCAGTCGCCGACGCGAAAGTCGCGCAGTCGTCGGGCCATCCGAAACTCGATCAGGCAACCTTGCGCCAGATGCGCGGCGCGCGATTTGAACCGGCCACCCGCAACGGCCGGCCCGTCGAGATCTGCGGATACAACATGACCGTCGGCTGGCGACTGGGCGGCGCTCCGCCCTGATTTTCCGGCGCTTACTCGCCATCTCTATTCACCATCAACCGAAGGAGGCTTCCATGTATGGGGCATTGCGAACCCGCGCCAACAACTCAACGCACGTCGCCGGTATCTCGGTCGCGGCGCTGATCACCACGCTCGCCGGCTACGCGCTCGCCAACGGCTTCGCGATGGACCTCGCCCGCATCATCGAAACCCCGATCACTTTCACGCCGCTGTCTGAGGAGACCACCTCCGACGAGCCCTTGAAGCAGACGGAGTTCGACATGTCGGACGCGACAAAAATCGAAACGCCGCTTCCGCTGGGTCCAGTCATCGAATTTATCGCGAACCCCGAAGGCATCACCGGCACAACAACCCCACGCGCGCCCGACCCCGTGGCAAATACAGGCGGCGCGGCCGCTCCAAAACTCATCCGCACACGCCCCACCCTGATCCCTCAGGAACCGCCGCCTTATCCCGCTTCTGAAATCCGGAAGCAGAACCAGGGCGTTTCAACGCTTGATGTCTGCGTCGATGCGAAGGGCCGCATCAGCGCGGCCAGCTTCGCCTCCAGCAGCGGGCACTCCGTCCTCGACAATGCGGCGCTCAAATGGGTCCGCTCCGCGCGCTTCACACCGGGCAAGCTCGACGGCGTTCCGCAGTCCGTCTGCGGTCACACCTTCGCCTACGAATGGAACCTTGAGGATGCTCGCAAGTAACAGATGAAGTCCTCTCCACATCGGAGAGGGCACGCCGGCACGCAAAGACGCCCCACGTCTGGCCGGCTCGAAGCCCCTCATCCCTCCCCGGGTGAGGGGTTTCGGCTATCTGGAGCCGGATCGTCCGAGGTGGAATCGCCTGCGGCGTTCCACCGAGGGGGTGAATCCGACTCCCAAACAAGAAAGCTAAAGCGCGTGGCGCGCTTTAGCGCCCGCCCTTCGCGCCATCGATCACGCCCCGGCGCAACCGCACCATGCCGCGAATCCAGCGGTCATAGTCTCCGGTCTTCCGCTGCATGTAAGTCACCACCTGCTCGTGCGGCAGGATCAGGAATGTTTCCGCAGCCAGACCCGCGACGACAGCGCCAGCAACATCATCCGGCGACAGCACGCCATCGACATTCTGCGATCCCGCAGCGCCGCCCAACATCGGCGTGTCCACCGCTTGCGGACAGAGAAGCGAGACACCAATTCCGTTCTCCTTCGTCGCAATCGCGAGGTGTTCGCCGAACCCGATCGCCGCGTGCTTCGTCGTGGAATAGACCGCCGACCCGATCTGGGAGAGTAGCCCCGCCGCCGAAACCGTATTGAGGAACCAGCCTGATTTCCGCTCGATCATTCCCGGCAGGGCCGCCCGCGCGGCATAGACGTGGGCCATCACATTGACCCCCCACGCCAGCTCCCACGCCCCATCCGGGGGGGACCCGGGATTGTCGATATCCGGATCAGACCGCGAAATTCCCGCGTTCGAGCAGAACAGGTCGATACGACCGAACCCGTCTTCTGCAGTCCGCACAATGCGCTGCACGTCGGCTTCCTTCGTCACATCTGCCTGCAAGGCGATGCCGCCAACCGATTTCGCCACAGCCTCTGCGCCGGGGCCATTCATGTCCGCGACAATCACGGCTTTGGCGCCTTCCCGGTGGAAGCGCTCGACCAGCGCCTTGCCGATGCCACTCGCCCCGCCCGTAACGATGACGACCTTGCCCGAAACGTCCATGCTCACCCTCGCACTACCTGCGGCGGACCATGCCAAACCTGCGCTCGAACGCCAGTCCCTGAACGATCGGGAATGCGCCCCAACAGGTCGTTGCATCGGCTCATCGTTCCTGAATCCCGCGACCGGCAGAAAATTCCGATGGGAAAAGTCTGCAGGCCTCGAAGCGCAGATGTTTGATTTTTTACGAACTGCGCACGCGCGCCGGCTACCGAAGTCGTTGATTCACTCGGCAGAAATCGGTGTTCACGACTCATGAACACAGCGGCGGCATTCTCAGGCTCATGATACAGCGTGAGTACACTTGGTCTTCGATCTTCGCGTGGGGCTTGACCCTTTCCGGCGCCGTGCTCGCAACGGGCGGCGTGCTCGGCATGTTCTGGCCGCAGCTCGATATCGGCTGGCTGTGCATCATTGCCTTCGCGGGCATGATGGCCTTCGGCATCGGCCTCGTTAACTGTTCAGCCGCTGGCGCTCTCCAGGCGATCAAGCACCGCAAGCCCAATGGCCAGCAGGTCGAATGGGCCGTGCTCGTCCCCGCCCTCGCCTGCTGCATCGGCTTCGTGTTCGCCACCAATGTCGGCGTCCATCTCGGTTGGGAAATTGTGACGATCAACGCCCCGGAGGGCGCAAGACTTCCTCCCGTGGTGACAGTCGATGCCGTGTTTTACATCTTCGCTTTCGCAAAGCCCGCCATGGCGTGGATCGTCGAAGGCCGCAAAACCATGGATGCCGAAGATTTCGCCGCCCGGCAGGCCGTTCGCCGCCAGGAAGCCGCCGAAATAGCCCGCGCCGGCATTCCCCGCGCTGACCTTTTCAAGCCTCAAGCCGCCCTTCAAACGGCCCCCGAGGCCGCTCCGCAAGAAGCAACGGCCATCGCGGCTGAGCCTGAAGCGCCCGCTACCAGCGATCAGCCGGCTGAATACACAGCTCAGGAAGCTCCCAAGGCCCGCACGCCCAAGACCAAGCGCAAACCCAAGACGGTTGAGGAACAGCGCGCGGCCGCCATGAAAGCCGCCGCCCGGCGCGTCGCCTCATTCCGCGAACAGCACATGGGCCGCGTCCACGACATCGAAGAGGCGCGCTGGGATCAGCCGCTGACGCCGCAACAGATCGCCCGCGCCTGCGATGCCCTGATCGAGCGCGGCGAAAAGCCGACGATCCGCCGCGTGGCCGAAACCCTCGGCGTCTCGCAACTGCGCGTCGAGAAAAGCTGGCCGAAAGGCGTTCCGCTCGACGGCACAGGCGAGATCCGCGCCGCCTGAAGGATCAGCGCGCGAACTTCTTGAACGTCGGGCGCTTGGGCTCCACGGCGTCAGCGCCGAGGCGGCGTTTCTTGTCTTCAAGGTAGGACGAGAAATCGCCTTCGAACCATTCGACATGGCTATCGCCCTCGAACGCCAGAATGTGCGTGGCGACGCGATCGAGGAACCAGCGATCGTGGCTGATGATAACGGCGCAGCCCGGAAAATCCTCGAGCGCCGCTTCCAGCGCCTGAAGCGTCTCGACGTCCAGATCGTTGGTCGGTTCGTCGAGCAGCAGCAGGTTCGAGCCTTCCTTCAGCATCTTGGCGAGGTGGACGCGGTTGCGCTCACCGCCTGAGAGCTGGCCGACCTTCTTCTGCTGGTCCGCACCCGTGAAGTTGAACGCGCCGACATACGCCCTGCTCGGCTGTTCGATGCCACCGACTTCGATGATGTCGAGGCCGCCGGAGAGTTCCTGCCAGACAGTGTTCTTGTCGTTCAGCGTGTCGCGCGATTGATCGATATAGCCGAGCTTAACCGACTCGCCGACCTTGAACGTGCCGCCATCGGGCTGTTCGCGGCCCGTGATCATCTTGAACAGCGTGGTCTTGCCCGCGCCGTTGGGACCAATGACGCCGACAATGCCGCCAGGCGGCAGCCTGAACGAGAGATCCTCGATCAGCAGCTTCTCGCCGAACGCCTTGTTGAGGTGCTCCGCATCGATGACGACAGAGCCCAGACGCGGACCCGGCGGGATGCGGATCTGCGCGGTCGTGATCTTCTCGCGCTCCGCCGTCGCCGCTTTTTCCTCGTAGGCGTTCATGCGGGCTTTGGACTTGGCCTGCCGGGCCTTGGCGGATGAACGCACCCATTCGAGTTCGCGGTTGAGCGACTTCTGGCGGCCGGCTTCCTCGCGCGACTCCTGCGCGATCCGTTTGGCCTTCTTTTCCAGCCAGACTGAATAGTTGCCCTCGTAGGGAATCCCCTGCCCGCGATCCAGCTCGAGAATCCAGGTGGTGATCTGATCGAGGAAGTAACGATCGTGGGTCACGAGGATCACGCACCCCGGGAATTTCGAGAGGTAGTTCTGAAGCCAAGCCACCGATTCCGCGTCGAGGTGGTTGGTCGGTTCGTCCATCAGGATCATGTCGGGCTTGGACAGCAGCAGCGCGCAGATCGCCGTCCGCCGGATCTCGCCGCCCGAAAGCTTGGTGACGTCTGCATCGCCCGGCGGGCAGCGCAGCGCTTCCATCGCCATCTCGATCTTGGCGTCGATGTCCCAGGCGTTTGCCGCATCGATCTCTTCCTGGAGCTTGGTCATCTGCTCCATCAGTTCGTCGGTGTATTCCTCGCCAAGCTTCATCGAGATCGCGTTGAACGCATCGACCATCTGCTTCTCGGGGCATTTGGCGGCGATGTTCTCGAACACGTTCTTGGTCGGATCGAGCTTCGGCTCCTGCGGCAGGTAGCCGATCCTGATGCCGTCGGCAGCTTTAGCCTCGCCGATGATCTCGTGGTCCTCGCCCGCCATGATGCGCAGCAGCGTCGACTTACCCGAGCCGTTGACGCCCACGATGCCGATCTTTGCATCCGGCAAAAAATGCAGCCGGATGTTCTCGAACACCTTCTTCCCGCCCGGATAGATCTTGGTCAGGCCGTCGAGGTGATAAACATATTGATAGGCGGGCATTCGCGGGTTCCTGCGGGCGGGGAAGGTGCGGGGCTTAGATGCTCTGGCGCGCGGATTAGATCAAGGTCGCCGGCCCGACCTTTTCGCACTTGCGGCATGGTCGGCTTTCCCCTGCGGCGACAATCCACTCGCCAATCCGCCGCCAATATGGAAACTGTCGGCATCGAGAGGGCTCTGAATGGGGCCCGCCGGGAGGGATATATAAATGACGGATACCGCTGCAGCGCCCCCGGGCGCGCAACGCACGACGCCTTATGCCTGGGTCGTGCTGGCCATGCTGGCCTTCATCTACATCTTCAATTTCCTCGACCGGCAGCTGATGTCGGTGCTGATCGAGTCGATCAAGAACGATCCGGCTTTTCCGGTTCCGCTCACCGACGAACAGATGGGCTGGATGACCGGCTTCTGGTTCGCGCTGGTTTACACCGTCCTCGGCGTCATCGTCGGCTTCCTTGCTGACCGCACCAGCCGCCGCAACATCCTGTTCGTTGGGGCAACGCTCTGGTCTGGCTTCACCGCGCTGTGCGGCATGTCGACCAACTATACGACCCTGCTGCTCGCCCGCGTGGGCGTTGGTGTTGGCGAGGCGGCGGGCGCCCCGCCCTCCTATTCGATCATTTCGGATTACTTTCCGGCCGAAAAACGAGGCCTTGCGCTCGCGCTATTCTCCATGGGCGTGCCGCTTGGCCAGGCTGCCGCGATCGCGTTCGGCGCACAGATTGACAAGGCCTATGGCTGGCGCACCGCCTTCATCGCGATCGGCGTAGCCGGCGTGCTTGCGGCGTTGCTAATGCTGTTCGTCGTCCGCGAACCCAAGCGCGGCGCGATGGATACAGCCAAGCTTGCCGCCGTCGCCCATGAGCGATCCAGCTTCGGCGCCACCTTCTGGCAATTCATCAGCCGCCCAGCTCTGCTGTGGACGGCAATGGGTTGCGGCCTGTCGGCCTTCGTTGGCTATGCCGCACTCGGCTGGAACGCGTCCTTCCTCCTGCGCACCCTGGGAATGACGCGGGACGAGCTGTCGCTCTGGTACGCACTCGTGATCGGCGTAGGCATCGGCATCGGCACGCTTTCGTCCGGCTTCATTGTCGACGTCATGGCGAAGCGCTCACGCGTCTGGTACGCGCTGACGCCACTGATCGCGATGGTGGCGGCAACGCCATTCTGGTATCTCTACACCCAGGCCCAGGACTGGCCGACGGCCCTCGGCCTGCTGATCCTGCCGCTGTTGTTCAACATCTTCTATCTGGCGCCAGGCATCGCCCTGATAAACAACTCGGTGAAGCCGTCACAGAGGACGATGTCGAGCGCCATCCTGCTGATGGTTCTCAACTTCATCGGCCTTGGCGGCGGGCCGACGCTTGTTGGCATCCTGTCGACCGCCTTCTCAAGTCAGAAGGTTGCTGCAGGAATGGACGCGGCAGTCGCCGGCGCTGAGGGGCTGCGTGAAGCGATGCTCTGGATGACGCCGTTCCTGGGTGTCGCCGTGTTCTTCCTTGCCCTGCAGGCTCTGGCCATCAAGCGCGAAGAAAACGCTGGCGGGCCAGTGTCGGATGGCGGCTTCGCGGTTGGCGTTCTGCTGCTGCTCGTGGGCGTGGCCGGCCTTGGCGCCCGCTACTACTTCGGCGGCGTAGCAGGCATGACCTCGACCGAGCTCATGCCTCTGCTTCAAATGGCGTTGCTTGTACTGTCCACCGTTCTCGGCACCGTGCTTCTCGCAGGCGCGGGCCGGCGGAAGTCTGCAGCGGCCTGATCGCAGTATCGGTCGTAAATGCAAAGCCCCGAAGCCGATCCGGCTTCGGGGCTTTTCTTTTGGTGCGCTTTATTTGACGGCGCCGTAGCGGCGACCCGCGCGTCACCCCTTGGCGAGCTGACGGGAAGAAAACTAGTGTTGCACAAAGCCACAAGCGCGCGGCAGGCGTTGGGCAATATGGGAGAGGCGTATGAAGCGTTCGATGTGTTGGTCGCTACTGGCGGGCTTCGGCGCGCTCGCCCTCGCCGCCTGTAGCCCTGACACAAAAGCGCCTGAACCTGCCGTGCCCACGGTGGAGGCCGCCGACTATTCGATCGTGGCGGACGAGAAAACTGCACTCGACGCTTACGTCGCCAAGCCTGATCCCGCCTATAAGTGGGAGCTGAAAGCCACGTATCCGGGCGATGGGCAGACTACCTACGTCCTCGAAATGACGTCGCAGACCTGGCGCACCGAAGCCGAGGTTGACCGCCCTGTGTGGACGCACTGGATGACCGTCGTGAAGCCCGATGTGGTGAAGCACGACAAGGCCCTGCTCTTCATCTGGCAAGGCGACAATACCGATCCGGCCCCGGTCAAAGCGCAGGACCGCTCGATCCGCATCGCGAAGGAAACAGGCTCAGTCGTTGCCGAAGTCGGCATGGTCCCCAACCAGCCGCTGCGCTTCTCAGACTCCAACGACACGCCGCGTTGGGAAGACGACATTATCGGCTACACACGCGTCAAGCACTTCACGACCAAGGACGATGAATGGCTGGTTCGGCTAGCCATGGTGAAGGCTGGCGTGAAGGCGATGGACGCCACGCAGGAGTTCATGAAATCCGACGCTGGCGGCAAGGTGGATATCAGCCAGTTCGTCGTCGCCGGCGCATCCAAGCGCGGCTGGACGACATGGCTGGTAGGCGCCGTGGACGAGCGCGTGATCGGCATCATGCCCATGGTGATCGACGCGCTGAACTCCGAAGAGATCACCAAACACCATTTCGAGGTGCTGGGTTTCTTTGCACCTTCACTGGAGGACTATGTCAATCACGGCCTGTTCCCCCACAAAATCGGCACGCCAGAATACCAGGCCGTGCTGGGCATCGAGGACCCTAACAATTATCGCAACCGCAACCGGCTGAAGATCCCGAAATTCCTGGTCAACGCGTCTGGCGACCAGTTTTTCCTGCCTGACAATTCGCGGTTCTATTACGCCGGCCTGCCGGACGAGAAACGTATCCGCTACGTTGAAAATGCGGCGCACAATCTCGCCGGTTCGGACGCCGTCGACTCCA
>JAUYSA010000280.1 GCA_030696545.1 Hyphomonadaceae bacterium | reverse complement strand
ATCACCACAGGATCAGCCGGCTCCGCCTCAACCCACCCGCCATCATATTCGGTGCGGCTCTTCCCGCTCACCGGCAGGAAGCTGCGGAAATAGTCCTCGTCGAAGAACAGCGTCACTTCCGACTGAAACAGGAAAGGCGTCGTCACCAGGCACGCCACCCGGCAATTCTCCGGCCGTCTGTCCGACAGCTCGATCGCCTCTGCCGCCGCAAAAATCGCGGCAATGCACGCGCGCTGCGTTTCCGCTGTCGCGTGCGGCGGCTCGACCAGTTTCGAGAAAACCGGAACCTTGAAATTCCAGAACCGCTCGCCCGCCGCCTGCTCCAGCGCGGGCAACTGCTCCACGATCCGCTCGGGCCATCGCGCCAGCGCACGCAAATGCCGCGCGGGATTGCGGAGTTTCTTCAGCGGCCGAACATCGAGGCGTCTCATCCGCCCCGATGTAACCGATCCCGCTTACTTCGCCACCAGATCCTTCTGCAGCGTCTTGATGCAGAGCATGAAGAACACGGCCGGCAGCGCATACAGCACCGACGTGATCAGCAGCGAATTCTGCAGCGCCTTCGCCTCGGCCGCGCGGCAGAAAGCCTGCGTTGCTTCCGGCAAAGCCTGCAAAGCTGCCCCCTTGCAGGATGCGCGGGCCAGGTCCGCGAAGCCCTCGGCATTGGCCGACATCGTGAAGAAGATATCCGAAACATAGCCAATGAACGGCGGACCCGCGCCATAGCCAAGCAGGTTGATGATGAACAGCAGGATCGCCGTCGCCGTCGCGCGCGTGCGTGCGCCCACCACGCCCTGCCCGATCGTGTATTGGGCCGCGAGGTAGCCATACTTGATGCCCGCGCCCATGCAGATGCCGAACAGCGCGATCCACTTGTTCTCGGCGCTGAAGCCCAGCAGGTAGAACGGCACGCACGCCACCAGCCCGATGGCCGGCAGCCACGCGATCGCATTCGGATGCCGCTTCACGATCTTTTCGGCCATCCACCCGGTCATCACAACGCCAACCGACGCGGCGAAGGCAGACGGCACGTTGAACAGCAGCGTCGCCTCGGTTAGCGTCACGCCATGCGTGCGGATCAGGAACGAGGTCTGGAATGTCGTGATGCCGTAGCCGCAGAATGACGCCAGCGTCGCCCCCGCCGCCATCAGCCAGAACGAACGCTTCGACGATAGTTCCTTCAGCGCGTCCCCAAAGCTCGCCTTTGCCGGACGCACCGCCCCCGGCGGGTCAGAATAGCCGCGCGGGGGCTCCTTCACCGTCAGGCGGAACGCAATCGCGACCACAATGCCCGCCACGCCAATCAGCATGAAGGCCGTGCGCCAGCCAAAGGCATCCGCAACCGGCCCGCCGATCAGGTTGGCCGACAGCGTTCCCGCCGTGACGCCCATCGCGTAATAGCCCAGCGCGGTCGAGCGCCGCTTGGGCGGATAATAATCCGCGATGATCGAGTTGGCCGGCGGCGTGCAACCCGCCTCGCCCACGCCAACCAGAACCCGGCACAGCAGCAGCATCACGAAGCCACTGATAACCACGCCGCCGATTTCCACCTGCCCGACCATGCCCGACAGCGCCGTCGCCGCCGACCACAGCGCGATGCAGATCGTCATGATCCAGGTGCGATTGCCAACCTCGGCGTAGCGCGCAAGTGGGATGCCCACGATCGAATAGAACAGCGCAAAACCAATGCCGGTCAGCAGGCCGAAATCGCCATCGGTGATCTGCAGCTCGTTCATCACCGGCTCGGACACGATGCCTAGCAGGCCACGATCGAGGAAGTTCAGGATGTAAACGAACAGCAACGCATTGAGGACGTAGCTTCGATACGCCTTGGTCCCATATCCGGTGAGATGACCCTGCGAGTCTGATGCCGGCGTGTCGGCGCTGATCGCGCCGGTCTGCGTGCCCATCCGATATTCTCCCGAACCCCAGCCTGTCAGGCCGGTGACTTCTTGTTGGGGCGAAGCTGACAACTTTGCATCACGCGGTCCACCCTGAATCGCCGTGCGAGCGACATGGACGTTCTGACAACGCTGTTATGCTGCGAACGCAAACGGCCGGACACTGTCAGGTGTCCGGCCGTGCTTTCGAGTGAGTTATGTGAACCAGCCTCAGACCGGCTTGGCCACCATGTCCTTCTTCAGGGTCAGCGCGGCGAGCAGGTAGAACGCCGCCGCCGGGATGAAGAACAGGATGGTCGCGGCCATGGACTGCCTCAGGCCTTCGCCATAAGCGGTCACGCACACCGCCTGCTGCGCTTCGGTCAGCGCCGACAGGTCGCGTCCACGACAGATCGTGGTGGTCAGCACGTCGCCCATGCCAGCCGCGTCGATCTGCATCTTCATGAACATGTCTGACAGAATACCCACGATCTGCGGCCCGAGGCCGTTGCCGATCAGCGCGATGATGAACAGCAGGATGGCAATCGCCGAAGCGCGCGAGCGCTGCGAGACAACACCCTGGCCGATCGTATATTGCGCGCCGAGATAGCTGTAGTGCGCAGCAGCGCCAGCGCCCCAGACGATCAGCTGCAGCGTGCCGGGCTCGAGATAGAAGCTCCAGATGTAGAGCGGGATCGCAAGACCCAGCCCCACCGCCGGCAGCCACGCCACCGCAGCAGGCGAGCGCGGAGACAGCTGTTCGGCAAGGTAGCCGCCAGCAAACGTTCCCACCGCCGAGACAAGCGACAGCGGCACGCCATACTGCAGCGCGAATGTGCCAGGCGACATGCCGTGCAGGCGCTGCATCATCGGCGCCTGGAAGCCGAACAGGCCATAGCCCACCAGCGCGACAAGGGCGGCGCCCAGCGACATCGTCCAGAAGGTCGGCTTCGAGCCGAGTTCTTTCAGCGTCTCTGTAATGCTGGCCTTCTGAACACGCTGCGCGCCCGGCGGATCCGAATAGCCCCGCGGCGGCTCTTTCACTGTGAACAGCAGGATCAGCGCAACGATGATACCCGGCAGGCCGAGCGCGATGAACGCAAAGCGCCAGCCGAAATTCTCGCCCCAGCCCAACTGCTCATGGATATCGCCGATGCCGATGCTGTTGAAGAAGCCGACGACAGTTTCGTCAGTCAGCCCCGCAATCGGCCCGCCGAAGGCGTTGGCCAGCGCGCCGCCGAGCGTCACGCCCATGGCGAAGATGCCCAGCGCATTGGCCCGGCTTTTCGGCTTGAAATAGTCAGCAAGGATCGAGTTGGAGGGAGGCGTACCGCCTGCCTCGCCGATGGCCACGCCGATCCGCGCGATAAGCAGGAAGACGAAGCTGGAAGCAAAGCCGCACAGCGCGGTCATCAGCGACCATATCGCGATGCACAACGCCATGATCACGACCCGGTTGTAACGGTCGGCGGCGATGGCGATCGGAATGCCCATCAGGGCGTAGAACAGCGCGAACGGAGGCCCGTTGAGGAAGCCGTATTCCGTATCGGTCAGCCCGAACTCCGCGATGATCGGCTGCGCGACAACGCCGAGCAGGTTCCGGTCAATGAAGTTGAGCGTGTAAACCAGGGTAAGCGATAGCAGCACATAGCCGCGATACCCTCGTGATCCGTAGTTCTGCCCACCGGCCGGGGCATCCCCCGCCGACGTCGCTGGTGCAACCGCCAATATAACCTCCCTGACGGCAGCTCACGCGCCGTTCCGGGGCACACCCTAGCCGCGATCAGTGCAAGGGCAAGCGAAGGCTGTGCCGCATCGCAGCAATCCGCGCGGACTGGAGACGCGCTAGATGAGGCCCTTCGCCTTCATGCTGATCGTCTCCTTGGCGCCGACGACGAGATGGTCGTGGACCTTGATCTCCAGCGGGGCGAGCGCCTTCTCGATCTCGCGCGTCAGTTCGATGTCGGCGCGCGACGGTGTCGGGTCGCCACTGGGATGATTATGCACGAGAATGATCGACGAGGCCGAAAGCTCCAGCGCACGGCGGGCGATCTCGCGCGGATAGACGGGAGCATGATCCACCGTCCCCTGGGCCACCTTCTCGTCGGCGATCAGCTTGTTCTTGCGGTCGAGATAGAGCACGCGCGCCTGCTCTGATTTCTCGTGCCTGATCCTGAGGCTCACATAGTTGAGCAGCGCCGCCCAGTTCGAGATTACGGGCCGGTCAACCACCTCGTCCCGCGCCGCCTGCTGCATCAACAGGTTGGCTGCGCGGATATAGGCGGCGGCGGTTTCGCCGATGCCCTTCACCTCCATCAGCCGCTCGGGTGAGGCGCCCAGCGCCGCCGAGACGGTGCCGAACTTGGCGATCAGTTCCTTCGCGATCGGCTTGGTATCGACGCGCGGGATGAAGGCGCAGAGTAGCAATTCCAGCAGCTCATAGTCGCGCAGGCTTGATCCATCGCCTTCCATGATGCGCTGGCGCAGCCGTTCGCGATGACCGTGATAATGCTTTGTCGGACCTTCCGAGGTTCCGGTCTTTGATTTCCCCCCGTCCGCCATCTGGACCGATCAGTCCATCTGGCCGGAGGTATGGGGCGTGTGCAGCCCCTTGGGTGACGTGGTGAAAATCTCCACCCCCGTCTCGGTGATCCCGATCGAATGCTCGTACTGCGCCGACAGCGAACGATCGCGCGTCACCGCCGTCCAGCCATCCGATAGCAGCGCCACGTCGGAGCGGCCCAGATTGATCATCGGCTCAACCGTGAAGATCATGCCCGGCAGAAGCTGTTCACCCTGACCCCGGCGGCCGAAATGCAGGATGTTCGGCGAGTCATGGAACACGCGGCCAAGCCCGTGGCCACAGAATGCTTCAACCACCGAATAGCGCTGACGTTCGGCATGGTCCTGGATCGCGGCGCCGAGATCACCCAGGCGCGCGCCCGGCTTGATCGCCTCGATGCCCTTCATCATGGACTCGTAGGTGACGTCCATCAGGCGCATCGCCTTCCGCTTCACGCCGCCGACAGAATACATGCGCGAGGTGTCGCCATGCCAGCCGTCGACGATCACGGTCACGTCGATGTTCACCACATCGCCTTCCTTCAGCGCCTTGGCGCCGGGAATGCCATGGCACACCACATGGTTCACCGACGTGCAGACCGTGTGGCGATAGCCTTTGTAAAACAGGCAGGCCGGAATCCCGCCGCACGCCAGCACGAAATCGCGCGCGAGATCATCCAGCGTCGACGTCATCACGCCGGGCACGACATGTGGCGCAAGCATGTCGAGGCATTCGGCGGCCAGCCGCCCGGCCTTGCGCATTCCCGCGAAAGCTTCGGGCCCATGCAGCTTGATCTGGCTGGAATAGCGCGCCGGCGCTTCTGATGCTTCGATGAAAGCTGAGGTGGTCATTCGTTTGGTCTCGGTCTTGAGGCTCAGGCCCAGTGTAGCACGCCGGACCAACCTTGCGAATCGGTCGAAAATCGCCTCCCGGGGCGCTAGTTCATCCGGGATTTGCGCCGGGGCGGTTCGGGTGCGAAAGGCTTGGGTATCGGCATGGCCGGCACGCCTTCCTCGATCAGGTCCTTGGCGACATCGAGCGTCACCTCGCCCCAGACAGGGCGGTGTTCGGCCTCGCCGTAATACATCGCCCGCGCCTCGTCC
>JAUYSA010000272.1 GCA_030696545.1 Hyphomonadaceae bacterium | reverse complement strand
AGATCAGTGATAACCAGCCAGCGCTTGGCCCGCGCGGCATTGTTCGGCACTTCGCCCGATGCGCTTAGCTGGTCCAGCTCCACGAAATACGCGCCCGGCTGCAGCTTCGGCACGGCCTTGGCGATCGGGAACACCGTCGTCTTGGCGGTGTTCGGCGAGGCCGGCGTATCAAGTTCGCCCGTCCAGACGGGCTCGGCCACGTCATAGACTTCCGAATTGTAGTCCATGTAGCCGTAGCTACCCTGGCTATGCGAATAGCCCTGCGTGATCGTCTTGAAGGCCAGCGCGCGGTCGGTGATGCGCGAGATCGTCACCTTCACCTTGTCGACGTTCACCGTCTCCAGCCCAAGCCCGTCCGCATCAATGCGCGGCAGGATCACGCCATCGCCCTTGAAGCCGACATAAGCCGGCCGATCGCCAAACGAGATGCCGACAGTCTCTTCAAACGGCAGCGTCCGCCCGTCACTGGCAGGCAAGCCCGAACGGATCTTGATCTCCCGGTCCGCGCCAAACGTCAGGCCGCCAAGGCACAGATTGGCGCCTTCCGTCTGCAGCGCGATCTGCGGGCCATCGCCCATATCGATAAAGGGCCGGTAATCCGTCGCCGGGTTCAGCGTGGAGGAGAAGGTGAGGCACGCACGCGGCAGGTTGCCGGTCACATCGATCGCATAGCGCAGGAATTCGAACTCGCCCGAAGCGCCCGCACGCGGAGAATTGCCCTGTCGCGTTTCCAGCCGTGGACCCTGGTCCTTGCCCATCACGGCCTCGGCGTCTCCGCCACCCGTCGGCCCGCCGCAGCCCTGAAGGGCCACAGCTGCAATGATCCCCGCCGCCGCAAGCGAAAGCCCGCGCCAGATCCTGTTCGTCCCCACGACGTCCTCCTGAGTCCCCAAACCCGGTCTTCAGCGATCACATTATCGCGTGCATTGGCGCGCGATAGGGATGCAAAGCCCCAAGCTGCTGAAAAAGTGGGAGTTGTTCCAGATCAACCGGATCAACGGGCTGTGCCCGCGCCTGACGCGAAGCAAGCCGTGGTGCCGCGTGAGGGGATTGAACCCCCGACCTTCGGTTTACAAAACCGCTGCTCTACCGCTGAGCTAACGCGGCTCGCGGATCACCGGGGAATAGGCGCCGCCGCGTTTATGCGCAAGCCCCATGCAAACCGGCCCGAAATGACCCATTCGGCGCCACAATCTGCCCGGATAGGGCCCTTCGGAGGCCTGTGACGGAACTAGTTTCAGTCCCGGCACGTTGGAGCTTTGACTGGACCGGGAGGCATACATGCAACGACTGACACTCATGACTGCGGGAGCACTGCTGCTTGGGTTTGGCGGCTTCGTTTATGACAGCGCCGTCGCGCAGACACCCGCCGCATGTTCATCGCGCGAAGTGTCGATCTATTTCGACAAGGGCACCACCGAGTTCAACAAATTCTCGCAACAGCTCGTCGAGCGTGTGGCGACCGAGGCAAAAGCCTGCGGCGCCCGTCAAGTCGTCGCTGAAGTGAAATCCGGCCCGGATCGCGCTGAAGCCGTCTCGCACGCTTTCAAGGATCTCGGCGTGAAAGTCATCGTCACTGGCAACCCGAATGCGATCCCTTCGGCAGAATCAGTCGCCGACCGTGAAGTCATCGTCCGCGTCGCCGCTCAGGCCAATGGCCCGCGCACCGTGATCGGCTAACGCACTTACTTTCATCGCAACCTGTGCAAGGCTCCTCCCGCCAACTGCGGGAGGAGTTTTTGCTTAGATCGCTATCTCTCGCGCTGGCCGTCGTATGCGCGCCTCTCGCGGCCGCCCAATCCCCGACCACCATCAAGCCTCCGCAAGCGCCAACCAAGCCGGTCGTCCCGCGTGATCAATCCGCTGCGCCAAAGTCCGCGCCCGCAAAACCGTCTGAAGACGACGAGATCAAACTCTCGGCTGATGTCGCGGCTCTCCTGTCGCGCCAGCCGACCGTCCTCACGCCTGCCATCCGCGCCCGCGCCGCCAGCGAGCTCGCTGGAAAGCCTGTTCCGCTCAACACGATCCTCAGCGCCGACATGCGCGCCGTAACGCCGCGCGATCCGGTCGCCGGCGGCCTGTCGCTCAGTATGCGCGCCGGCTATTGGGCCGCCAGCCCGAACGGCCCCTCCATCATCTACCTGTCCAGCCGGCAGCTCACGCCCACCGCCGCCATCACCCTCCGCTTCGTCCCCAAGTCGGCGACGCGCTACCTGGTCGTCTG
This sequence comes from Hyphomonadaceae bacterium, assembly GCA_030696545.1. Lineage (GTDB taxonomy): Bacteria > Pseudomonadota > Alphaproteobacteria > Caulobacterales > Hyphomonadaceae > UBA7672. The sequence goes on along the minus strand of JAUYSA010000272.1, from coordinate 3,140 downwards.
CCATGTCTCGAACCCGGCCAACTGGGATGCGATCATCGATGGCCGCATCACGCCGCTCAACGCGATCGACGAAACCACCGGCGCCGCCCTGATCCCCGCAACCGCACAGTCCGCCCAGCGCGCCGCAAGGCTGGTCGTTTCCCGCAGCAACGCGGCCAGCACCAGCCAGACCGAATTCCTGCAACGCTACGAACTCACCCCAATCCGCAACTAAAACGCCCCTAAACCGTGCGCTGGCGCCAAGGCCCGCCCATGTTACAAGCCCGCTCAAACGGCATCATCAGCCGGCAGACTGGAACATAAAATGGCGCGTATCCTCATCACCTCGGCCCTGCCGTACATCAACGGCGTGAAGCACCTCGGCAACCTTGCCGGCTCGATGCTCCCGGCGGATGTCTATGCGCGCTTCAACCGCGCCATGGGCCATGAGGTCCTTTTCATCTGCGCCACCGACGAACACGGCACGCCCGCCGAACTCGCCGCCATCGAGGCCGGCCAGACCGCCGCGCAATACTGCGACGAACAGCACGAGATCCAGAAGCGGGTCGGCGCAGGCTTCAACCTGTCGTTCGACTGGTTCGGCCGCTCCTCGCGCGAACCCAACCGCAAGCTCACGCAACACTTCGCCGACGTGCTCGAAGACAAGGGCCTGATCGACGAGCGCACATCGAAACAGGTTTACTCCGTCGACGACAAACGCTTCCTGCCGGATCGATATGTCGAGGGCACGTGCCCCAACTGCGGCTATGAGAAAGCGCGCGGCGACCAGTGCGATAACTGCGGAACGCTGCTCGATCCCATTCAGCTCATCAACCCGTACTCATCCGTCTCCGGGTCGCGCAATGTCGAGATCCGCGACACGCGCCACCTCTACCTTCTGCAATCGAAACTGCAGGACAAGGTCCGCAAGTTCGTCGACGACCGCGCCGCCAACTGGCCGAACCTCACCACGTCCATCGCCTACAAATGGCTCGACGAAGGCCTGATCGATCGCTCCATAACGCGAGACCTGCAGTGGGGCGTGCCCGTCACACGCAATGGCGCGCCGCGCCCCGGCTTCGAGAACAAGGTGTTCTACGTCTGGTTCGACGCGCCCGTTGAGTACATCGGCTCCACCGTCGAATGGGCCGAAGCCAACAACCAGAACTGGGAGCGTTGGTGGCGCACCGACAAAGGCGCCGACGACCTCACCTACGTCCAGTTCATGGGCAAGGACAACGTCGCCTTCCACACCGTCTCATTTCCCGTGACGATCCTCGGCTCGGAAGAGCCGTGGAAGCTGGTCGACAAGCTCAAGGCCTTCAACTGGCTCAACTGGTATGGCGGCAAGTTCTCCACCAGCCAGAAGCGCGGCGTCTTCATGGACCAGGCGCTCGAGCTTCTGCCCGGCGACTACTGGCGCTGGTATCTCACGGCCAACGCGCCCGAAAGCTCCGACACCGCCTTCACGTGGGAAGCCTTCAAAGCCTGCATCAACTCAGACCTCAACGACGTGCTCGGCAACTTCGTGAACCGCATCACGAAATACACCGCCGCGAAGTTCGACGGCAAAGTCCCTGACGGCGGCGAGCCGGGCGAACACGAAGCCTGGATGGCCAACGAACTCGCCACGCGCCTGCCGCAACTCATCGCCCATTACGAAGCGATGGAATTCCGCAAGGCCGCCACCGAAACCCGCGCCATCTGGGCTGCTGGCAACGAGTACATCACCAAGTCCGCGCCATGGACCGCCTATAAAACGTCGGTCGACCAGGCTGCCGTGGGCATCCGCACGGGCCTAAACCTCGTCGCGCTCTTCGGCGTCATCGCCCAGCCGATCGTGCCCGAAACGGCAAAGAAGATCCTCGACGCCATCGGCGTGCCGGATGATCGCCGCAGCCTCAATCCTGAAAAACTCGGGCAGGGCGGCTACGCAGCCCTCCTGGACGTCCTGCCGCGCAGCAAGCCCATCGAAGTTCCTCCGCAACTCTTCACCAAGATCGAAGACACGCAGGTCGCCGAATGGACGGCACGCTTCGGCGGCGGCTGATCAGGGCCGAAGTCTCAAGCTCCACTCTATCAATAGAGGGGTCATCCTCGGGCTTGTCCCGAGGATCTCGGTTGGACGACCTGCGGGACTAGCCGTCGATTCCAAAAACGCAGAACCAGGATTCTCGGGACAAGCCCGAGAATGACCCAGTGAGTTCAGCTCTGCTGCAGCAGCCCGCGAAACAGCTTCGCCCGCGTCGCCGGCTCTTCCTTGCCCAGCGCCTGCGTCATCGCGATGTTGCCATTACAGATCGCGGTCGCCTCGGCATCCGTCGGCCCCGGCTTGCCCATGATGGCCAGTCCTTCAACGGCCGCAGGATACTCATTCGCGAACTTCCCGATCCAGCTATTGATCTCATCGAGGCTCGCAGCGGCGCCATTCTGCTCTCCGGCGCGGATGACGCGCGCCATGATGGTCATCTCGCGGTTCATCATCTCGGCGGGCAGTTGCTGCATTCGCGGGTCCGCTCCGCCGTTGGCGACGATCACGCACAGCTGCGGATCGATCGCCATCAGCCCGGCCATCTGGTCGCCCGAAAAAGCGAGCAATTCATTGATGTCGCCATCCGCCGCCGTCTTTCCCAACTCGGTAAAGCGCGCGAGATAAAGCGGGCGAACCTCAACACCCGCCTCATATGGCGGCCGCCCATCAGCTGCGGCGCGCGTCGCCGCATCCACCAGCTTCGCATAGATCTCCGGCTCTGCCGTGCGCAACGCCGAGAACACGTCGCCCATGGCGCCCTGCGTTTCCGCTTTCAGCAGCTCGCTCTTCACCCACTCGCCGGTCTTCTCTTCATTGCCCGCCACCGGCCCGCTCGGCGAACACGCCGCCAGCCCAGCCGCAATTGTCACGGCCGTCAGTATCCGCCGATATCGTCCGAGCATGGATGTCCCCTGTGATGCATCGCCCGGCTCTCCGGCGCGGCTGTGTCCACCGTATTGGGGGATAGCGTGGTGTCAAATTCGTAGGATGGCCAAAATACTTAGCGCGTGAATTCAACCCGCTAGCTCGAAAGAATGGGGGATAGCGCCTCCCAGATTCAACCGGGCCCTGGGCCGGGGTTATTCTCTGACCCATGACACGACACAAACGCGCGCACACTGGACTGGTA
>JAUYSA010000279.1 GCA_030696545.1 Hyphomonadaceae bacterium | reverse complement strand
TCGGCGCACAGGCGGACATGAGGCCCATGATGGCCAGGAAAACCAGATTTCGCATGATGATGTCCTGATGCGTCAGTCGACGCAGATGGCGGCAGTCGCCTTGCCGTCTTCGATCTTCTGCTTGCAGCCGCAGGGATCATTGTTGGAGGCGCAAACGCCGGTTGCGGCGGCGCCGCCGTCTGCGAAGCCGGCCTCCGGGCTGGCCATGCAATCACCTGCACATTGCGAGCCATCCGTGCAGGCTTTGCCGGCGTCGGGGAAAGTCGTGATACAGGCAGGCTGCTGCATACGGCAGACGGGGCGCCAGTCGCCGCCCTGTGTCTTGCACGAGGCCTCATCCGTGGCGACGATCTGCTCCGGCTCAGGCGCACCTGGCGTTTCGACTGCCGGGGCGGGTGTCGGCGCTGGCTCTGACGGAGCCGACGACGGGGTGCAGGCCGCAGCGATCATGAAAGCTGCAATTGCGATGAGAATGCGCATATCTATCCTTTTACCCGCTCGGCTGAATCGACGACTGCAAGAGCCCTCAGCGCAGCCACGATCTGAGTCAACCGCCTGCTGTCCTCGACTTCGACATCGAACTCGAAATCGAAGAAGTCTGGCGAACGTTTGAGCGTCTTTACGTTGATGATGTTGCCCTGCGCGTCGGAAACAGTCTTTGCCAGCAAAGCCAATGCGCCACGGCGATTGGCGGTGGTGACTTGGATGCGGCCCACGGCGAGAACATCCGAGTCTGCTTTCGGTTTCCAGCGCAGGTCCAGCCAGCGATCGGCCTGGTCTTCGTAGTCGGCCAGACGCGCGCAGTCGATGACGTGGACTTCGATGCCCCGGTCCGGGATCAGCACACCGACAATGCGGTCGCCAGGCAGCGGCGAGCAGCACTCGGCGAGGTGCATCGTCACGCCTGCCGTCATCTCGCCGCCGGCGACGAGGTTGGGGCCTTCCCCGTTCGGACTGGCGGGCATGTGGCGGCCCGGATCATCGAGGCCCGGGAAAGCTTTCTCGAGCATGTCTGCGGTCGAGAGGCGCCCGCGGCCAACGGCTTCAGCAAGCGCGTCGATCTTTTCGAAGCCGGTCCGCTCAGTCATCTCGTTCTCGTCGACCTCAGCCGGGTCGAGCCCAATGCGGCGCAGGGCGTGCTCGATCAGGCGATGACCGATGGCCATGAACTCGCCACGCTCCGCTGTGCGCGTGAGGCGGCGGATGGCTGAACGTGCACGGCCAGTGACGGCAAGGCTTTCCCAATGCGGCTGGGCGGCGGGGCGCGTGCCGCGGAGAATTTCGACGGTGTCGCCATTCTCCAGCACGGTGCGCAACGGGCGCTCCTGCCCGTTTATTCGTGCGCCAATGGTCGTGTCGCCGATCTCGGTGTGGACGGCGTAAGCAAAATCGAGCGGCGTCGCACCGGCCGGCAAGCGGACGAGCTGGCCCTTTGGCGAGAAGACAAAAACGCTGTCGCGGTACATCTGCAACTTGGCGTGCTCGAGGAATTCCTCGGGGCTGGAGCCGTGCTTCAGCATGTCGGCAAATTCGACGAGTTCACCCTCGGCATCGAGACCGGCTTCACGCGCAGCTTCAGCGTCAAAGCCGTATTGTGAGTTCTTGTACTTCCAGTGCGCGGCGACGCCACGCTCGGCGACAGCTTCCATATCCTTCGTGCGAATCTGGAGTTCGACGCGGCGATTGCCCGGCCCGAGGAAGGTGGTGTGGAGCGAACGATAGCCGTTCGGCTTGGGGACAGAGATGTAGTCCTTGAATTTCTCCGATAGCGCCGCCCACTGCTGGTGAGCCGCGCCGAGAGCCTGATAGCATTCCTCGGTCGACGGCACGATCAGGCGGTAGGCGAAGACGTCGCCGAGATCCTTGAACGAGATCGATTTGTTCTCGAGCTTCCGCCAGATCGAATATGGACGCTTCATCCGGCCTTGCAAATCACCGCGCACGCCACGCGCCAGCATGACGGTATCGAGGTCCGAGCGGATGCGGTCGAGCACGGAGGTGTCATCCGACACAAGCTCTTCCAGACGCTTCACGATGGCAGAGTAAGCGACGGGATTCACCTGCCGGAACGCGAGGTCTTCCAGCTCGCCCGCGAAAATCGAGAGGCCCACTCGACGCGCAAGCGGCGCGTAGATGTCGAGCGTTTCGCGTGAGACGCGGAGGCGCGACTCCTCGGTCGGCATGAACTCGATCGTGCGCATGTTGTGCAGGCGATCGGCCAGCTTCACGAGCAGAACCCGAATATCTTTCGTGGTCGCGAGAATGAATTTCTGGAAGTTCTCGGCCTGCTGCTGGGCGCGGGGAACCGGCTGGCCTTCCTTGGCCTTCGGCAGTTTCGTTACGCCATCGACGAGTTCGGCAACTTCCTTGCCGAACATCTCGCGGATTTCGCTGACCGGAACGGCGCAGTCTTCGACCACATCATGGAGCAGCCCGGCGATGATCGTGGACTGATCCATCCGGATTTCGGTGAGCAGGCCAGCGACGGCCACAGGGTGCGCGAAATACGGGTCGCCTGAATGACGCAACTGCTGGCCGTGTTTCATCACGGCGTAAACGTAGGCTTTGTTGAGTTCGTCTTCGTCTGCGTCTGGCTGATAGGTCTTTACGAGATCAACCAGCTCGTTCTGACGCAGAAACTTGCGCCGCGGTTTGGCGGCGGGTGCGGCAGCATCCGGCTTCTTGAAAGGGGCGACGTTAGACGGCTGCCCCATACGCCCCCCTTAGAAACGCTCTTCGCGCGCCGACTCCAGCTCCACCTGGTAAGCCTTGAGGACTTCCTCTTCCGAGGCAGCCGGAGCGGCGACCAGCGCCTTCTTGTCGGCTTCCTTCTCGGCTTCCTCGCCGGGACGGACTTCCTGCAGTTCGGCGACCAGGCTGTCGCGGATGGTTTCGAGATCCACAGTCTCGTCAGCGATCTCACGAAGAGCCACAACCGGGTCCTTGTCGTTGTCGCGATCGATGGTGATCGGGGCGCCCTGACGGATCACGCGAGCGCGATGCGCGGCGAGAAGCACCAGCTGGAAGCGGTTCGGGACCTTTTCCACGCAGTCTTCAACCGTAACACGGGCCATTCGAGTCTCCTGTGGGAACCGCCCTCCCTACAGGAAGGGGTTCGCCGATGCAACATGGACCTTCGACCCGGGTTTTACCAGCTTTTCCGGCGGTTCAGCCCCATTGCCGCAGGGCCATGGCGCTCAATATCGACCTGAAGGGGACGGATAACCGGGTGTTCTTGCCGGGCGGGGCTGAGCGAGGGGTAGGAAGCATGGCCTTTTACAAATCGGAACGACTGGCTCTCTTCATCGACGGGGCGAATCTCTATTCGGCGGGAAAGACGCTGGGTGTCGAGGTTGATTACCGCAAGCTGCTGGAAGAGTTCCGGCGGCGGGGTCAGCTGATCCGGGCGTACTATTACACCGCACTGATCGAAAACGACGACTATTCACCCATCCGGCCGCTGGTCGACTGGCTGCAGTATAACGGATTCAAGGTCGTCACGAAGCCCGCCAAGGAGTTCACCGACGCTTCCGGCAGGCGCAGGGTGAAGGGCGACATGGATGTCGAGATCACGGTCGACATGCTGGGTCTGGCCGCGCACGTGGACCATGTCGTGCTGTTCTCAGGCGATGGGGATTTGACGCGACTGGTAACTGCGGTGCAGGAAAAGGGCGTCCGGGTATCAGTAGTGTCGACGGTGAAGACTTCGCCGCCCATGATTGCGGATGAGTTGCGGCGCGCGGCGGATACCTTCATCGAGCTGGCGGACCTTGCCGAGCTGGTGGGGCGGCCACCAAGGCAGCCGCAGATGGCCACGGCTGGCGCCGGCGACCATGACGAGGACGACGACGAGGAGGACTGATGCCGAAGGGGTCTGTAGCTGCGCCGCCAGAAGCGCCGCTCG
>JAUYSA010000278.1 GCA_030696545.1 Hyphomonadaceae bacterium | reverse complement strand
AGCTCAAGCTGCACCAGTGCGGCCTGCCGAAGAAGATGGCGCTCGAACTGTTCAAGCCGTTCATCTACGCGCGTCTCGACGCGAAAGGTCTCGCCGGCACGGTGAAGGCCGCGAAAAAGCTCGTCGAGAAAGAGAAGCCGGAAGTCTGGGATATCCTCGAAGAGGTTATCCGCGAACACCCCGTGCTGCTCAACCGCGCGCCGACGCTCCACCGCCTGGGTATCCAAGCGTTCGAGCCGAAGCTCATCGAAGGCAAGGCCATCCAGCTTCACCCGCTGGTGTGCGCCGCGTTCAACGCTGACTTCGACGGCGACCAGATGGCTGTCCACGTTCCGCTGAGCATGGAAGCTCAGCTGGAAGCGCGCGTGCTGATGATGTCGACCAACAACATCCTCTCCCCCGCCAACGGACGCCCGATCATCGTTCCGTCGCAGGACATCGTTCTCGGCCTCTACTACCTGTCGATTGAGCGCGAGAAGGAACTCGGCGAAGGCATGATGTTCTCGGATCTCGCCGAGATCGAACATGCTCTTTCGGCCGGCAAGGTGTCGCTGCACGCCAAGGTCAAGGCGCGCTTCATCACCAAGGACGAGCATGGCAAGGATCTGGCGAAGGTGTTCAACACCACGCCGGGCCGCATGATGATCGCCGACTGTCTGCCGCGCGAGCAGGGCATGGACCCGACGGTCGCGAACGAGCTGATGACGAAGAAGTCGGTCGGGAAACTGATCGACATCGTTTACCGGAACTGCGGTCAGAAGGCGACGGTCATCTTCTGCGACCGCGTCATGGCACTCGGCTTCAAGGAAGCGGCGAAGGCCGGTATTTCCTTCGGCAAGGATGACATGGTCATTCCGAAGTCGAAGGACAAACTGGTCGCCGACACCCGCAAGCTGGTGAACGAGTACGAGCGGCAATACGCCGACGGCCTCATCACGCGCGGCGAGAAGTTCAACAAGGTCGTCGACGCCTGGTCCGCCTGTACGGACAAGGTCGCCGACGCCATGATGGAAGCCGCCGGCGCAACCGGCACGGGCGAACTCAACTCGGTGTTCATGATGGCGCACTCGGGCGCCCGTGGTTCGAAGAACCAGATGAAGCAGCTCGCCGGCATGCGCGGCCTCATGGCCAAGCCGTCGGGTGAGATCATCGAGACGCCGATCGTGTCGAACTTCAAGGAAGGCCTCACCGTTCTCGAGTACTTCAACTCGACGCACGGCGCGCGTAAGGGCCTCGCCGACACGGCGCTCAAGACCGCGAACTCGGGCTACCTCACGCGTCGTCTCGTCGACGTGGCGCAGGACTGCATCATCACGGAAGAGGATTGCGGCACCGACAAGGGCATCACGCTCGCGGCGGTCATGGAAGGCGCGGACGTCATCGTCTCGCTCGCCGAACGCACGCTCGGCCGTACGACTGCGGAAGACATCAAGCACCCGAACACCGGCCAGATCATCGCGCCGGCCAATACCTACCTCGACGAAGACGTGGCCGCTCAGATCGACAAGGCCGGCGTTGATCGCATCCTGGTGCGCTCGGTGCTGACTTGCGAATGCCGGAACGGCACGTGCGCGTCCTGCTACGGTCGCGACCTTGCTCGCGGCACACGGGTCAACGTTGGTGAAGCTGTCGGCGTCATCGCCGCGCAGTCGATCGGCGAACCTGGCACGCAGCTCACGATGCGTACGTTCCACATCGGCGGCGCTGCTCAGGTTACGACGGAAAGCTCGCTTGAAGCCGCCTTCGACTCCGAAGTGCGCTTCGAGAATGCTTCGGTCGTCAAACGCGACGATGGCACGTTCGTGGTCAACGGCCGCTCGATGGAGGTCAAACTCATCGACGCCGAGGGCCGCATTCGTCAGACCTTCCGGCCGGTTTACGGTTGCCGCCTGCGCTACGGCGACGGCGACAAGGTCAAGCGTGGCGAGCGCGTGGCCGACTGGGACCCGTTCGCGACCCCGATCGTCACCGACCTTGCTGGCCGCGTGAAGTTCGAAGACCTGATCGAAGGCGTCACGACCCGCGACGAGACGGACGAAGCGACCGGCATCGCCAACAAGGTGGTGATCGACGCCCGTACCGGCTCCAAGAAGGTCGAACTCAAGCCGAGCATCGTGCTCGTCGACGACAATGGCGCCCCCATCAAGCACTCGGGCGGCATGCAGGCGCGTTACCTGCTCCCCGTCGACGCCATCCTCTCGGTGGCTGAAGGTGATGAAGTTCGTCCCGGCGACACGCTCGCGCGTGTTCAAACGGGCGGCGCCATGACCCGCGACATCACGGGCGGTCTGCCGCGCGTGGCCGAACTGTTCGAAGCTCGCCGTCCGAAGGATCACGCGATCATCGCCGACATAACCGGCCGCGTGGAATTCGGTCGCGACTACAAGAACAAGCGTCGCGTCCGCCTGGTGCCCGAGGAAGAGGGCGCAGAGCCGATGGAATATCTGGTGCCGAAGACCAAGCACCTCATGGTCCAGGAAGGCGATCTGCTGAAGAAGGGCGAATACCTGCTCGAGGGGAACCCCGCGCCGCAGGACATCCTGTCTATCCTCGGCGTCGAAGCTCTTGCCGATTACCTCGTGAATGAAATCCAGAAGGTTTACCGCCTGCAGGGCGTGCCGATCGACGACAAGCATATCGAAGTCATCGTTCGTCAGATGCTGCAGAAGGTCGAAATCTCCGAAGGCGGCTCGACCACGCTGCTTAACGGTGAAGCTGTCGACTCTCTGGAGTTCGAAGAAGCCAACGCTGCGGCGATCAAAGCCGGCCGCGAGCCCGCCAAGGGCATGCGCGTCCTGCTGGGCATCACCAAGGCCTCGCTGCAGACCCGCTCGTTCTTCTCGGCGGCGTCCTTCCAGGAGACCACCCGCGTCCTCACCGAAGCGGCAATCCAGGGCAAGATCGATCCGCTGGAAGGCCTCAAGGAGAACGTCATCGTCGGCCGTCTCATCCCGGCCGGCACCGGCGGCGCGCTGCGCAGGTATCGCAAGCTCGCTGGCGACCGCGACGTTCGCCTGAAGGAACAGCGTAAAGTGAACCAGCCGCTCCCGGCGCTGCCTGCGGCAGAGTAACGGGCCGGGCAACGGCTAAGCAGTTTGGACGCGGCATCCCAAAGTGGATTCCGCGTCCTTTCTGTTTTAGGGCTTGGGGGGAGGAAACGAAGCCGGATGGCGATACGCAAAATGGCGGGCGACCGGATGTCGAGGGAAAGCGCTGCTGCGCCATGGTTCGATCTTCCCGATGCTGACTATCAGCAGCGTGCCAGCGCGCTATCGAACAGGCCTGACCTTGTCGAAGCGGGGGCAGAATATCGCCAGAGCGGCTACCTGATCCGGGATTTCGGGTTCTCGGAGGACGATCTCGCCGAAGCCGCCGCTTACACGAAGGCCATCACGACTATTCGGGTCCAGGACGCGTGGTTGATCAACAAGTCGATCAAGCGCTTAGCAGTCAACAAGCGCGTCACCGAATTTCTCAGCGAGCTTTACGAGCGGGAGGCGTTTGCCTTCCAGACCCTGAACTTTCCGCGGGGGTCCCAGCAGGGTGTTCACTCCGACACCTACCATTTCAACTCGATACCTGTCGGCTTCATGTGTGGCGTGTGGATTGCGCTGGAGGACATCCATCCGGATTCCGGGCCGTTACAATATTACCCGGGCAGCCATCGCCTGCCGGTGTTCGCTAACAAGGACCTGCCGGGCGGCGACATGAACGTCTACGTGCAGCATGTAGAATCCGCCGTCGGCGGCACGGGAATCGCCCGCGAAACGGCGAAAATCACGCGGGGGCAGGCTTTCATCTGGGCGGCTAACCTGTTTCACGGGGGCGCGCCGATCGCCGATCCTGCGCGGACCCGGTTGAGCCAGGTGACGCACTATTATTTCAGGGGGTGTTCCTACTTTACCCCTCTCGCGACCGGACAGGACGGGACGTTCTGGCGGGAGCCTTATGACATCGGCGCCGGTCGTTTTGTCGCCAATGCCGACCGGAGCCATAGGCCCGGGCTCAAATATCGGCTGGGCGAGCGACTGAAAGTCTGGAGCAAAAGGCCCCACTCGGTCTGAGGGATCGCCGTCGATCTGGCTGTGAAGGCTGATTCTCGATCTTTGAGGCTGACATCAGGCGGTTCGGGTTCCGGCAGGGCGGGGGAGGGGCAAAAACCTGTCGGTTGGGCGGTCCCCAACGGGCTCTTTTTGCCAAGAACCGTGTATAGAATTGGCTGTCGGATCGCTGGTTAAACGCCTGAGCCCCCAACCCGCAGATTCAGGGCCTAGCCGCACTTGACCCGGTTAGGTGAGGCCAGTATAGCCCCGGCTCACATCACCGGACCGGCCGTGGAATCCGTTCCAAACGCGGTTAAGGCGATGTGTCCTAAGAGAGCGAAAGCCTCCGATAGAGTTCAGCCGGGACAGCCTCTGGGTTGTCACGGCCAAAGTTTTTGCAGGCAAGACGCGCCGATTTGGCTTTAAAAGCCCGGCGATATGGTGTGACGAGCGAGGGTAGATGCCTACGATTCAGCAGCTGATCCGCAAGCCGCGGCAAGATAAGCCGGCCCGTAACAAGGTCCCGGCCCTGAAGGGCTGCCCGCAGCGCCGCGGCGTCTGCACCCGCGTCTATACGACGAC
>JAUYSA010000094.1 GCA_030696545.1 Hyphomonadaceae bacterium | reverse complement strand
CTGCAAGCTGCTCAAACAGCTCAGGACGCCGCCTTTCGGCTCGCGCGATATAATCGGAGTGGCGGGCGGCAAGCTTGAGTGCGGCCTGCGGGTCGCCCGCGGCGCCTTCGATCGCGCCGAGGCCAAGATTTTCGAGTCGTTCGTTCATCCGGGCAAACTAGCGCGCAAGATCACGCGGTCCATCGACGTTATGCCGCCGGAAGCCGCAATGTCACCGATAGTCCAGGCCGCGTTGGAGGCCCGCCGCCATCCCCCAGCACAAGCTTCCCCGTATGGGCCTCGGCAACCGCCGCCGCGAGACTCAGCCCGAGGCCGCTGCCCGGCTGGCTGCGCGACTGTTCAAGCCGGACAAACCGCTCGATCGCCCGCTCGCGATCCTCGACAGGTATGCCCGGTCCCGAATCCACCACCGCCAGGTCGACTTCGCCATCCGCCCCTCGACGCGCTTCGAGCCTGATCGCGCCGCCCTCGGGCGTGTACTTCACCGCGTTGTCCATAAGATTCGACATCGCCTGCGCAATCAAATCTCGATCGGCAAGCACGAAAAGCTCACCCTGCGGCGCGTAGTTGAACGCCAGCCGTTTCTCTTCGCAAACAGGCTGGTAAAGCTCGGCAAGTTCGTCGGTGATGCCGGTCACATTGGTGCGGCGGAAAGAACCTGTCGCTCCCGCCTGCACGCGTGACAGGCGCAGGACGGCATTGAAGGTGTCGAGAACGCTGTCGACATCGTCGATCGATCGAACGAGCGCGGCGCGCGGTCCATCCTTGTCGGTGTCACGGAGACCGGCCTCAAGCCGGTTGCGCAATCGTGTGAGGGGAGATCGCAGATCATGGGCGATTGAATCGCCAGCGGAGCGGGATGAAATCACCAGCCGCTCGAGCTTCGCCAACATCGCGTTTAGCTGCTCCGATAGCCGATCGAATTCATCGCCCGACCCGAACACGGGCGCACGGCGGGTAAGATCTCCGCCCATGACGCCTTCGGTCGTCTTGGCCAGCTGTTCGGCGCGCTGCGCCGCCGACCGCGAAATTACCACGCCGCCAATCAGCGACAGCACAAAACCGACGGCAGCGGAACGCCAGACCACTTCCGTGATCCGTCGGTTCATCTCTCCCAGATCGCCGACATCATAGGCGACCATCAGTACGCCGCCTTCAGACAGGCGCGAGATACGCCCCTCCGCTGAACGCCTGCTGGGTTGGCCCTGTATCGTCCTGGCATCGTACGCAAATTCGACGTTCACGACCTGCCCGAGAGGGGCCGGGGCCGGCAGCACATCGAAGTCGCCGGCTATTTTTTGACCGCTCCCATCCTGAAGCAAATAAAAGAACTTTCCCCGAGCCTCGCGCCGCTCGGTGACAGCCTGCTTCAGGCGATCAAGCCCGCCGCCGCGATAAGCGGCCGACAGCTCGCTGAACTCGGCATTGAGCTCCGCTTCGGCCTGCCGGCCCAGATGCCCCGCCGTTTCATAATACAGGTACGCGAGGAGTGAGGCCGAAAACAGAATGAAGATCGACGCGTGCAGCAACGCAAGCCGGAACGTTGTCGTCCGGACCAGCGCCGGCAGGCGGCCAATCTTCATGAGATTAAGGCTTCATCGCTTAAGCTTCGAGCCGGTATCCGGCGCCCCGCACGGTGTGCAGCAGAGGGCGTTCGAAATCCTTGTCGATCTTCCCGCGCAGGCGCGAGACGTGAACATCGATCACGTTGGTTTGGGGATCGAAGTGATAGTCCCAGACCTTCTCGAGCAGCATGGTGCGCGTGACGACCTGCCCAGCATGACGCATCAGGAATTCCAGAAGCCGAAACTCCCGAGGCTGTAGATCTATTTTCTGCCCATCGCGATGAACCGTCCGCGCCAGCAGATCCATCTCCAGTCCGCCAACTGACAGCTTGGTCGTGGGAATGTCTCCCGTCGCGCGGCGGCCAAGCGCCTCGACACGCGCAACAAGTTCGCTGGGAGCGTAAGGCTTGACGAGATAGTCGTCTCCGCCTGCCTGCAATCCCTCAACGCGGTGGTCCACCTCGCCCAGCGCCGACAGGAACAGAGCGGGCGCGCGGCCTCCCGAGTCCCGATAGCTCTTTAGAAGCTTGAGACCGTCCATGCCCGGCAGCATGCGATCCACTACCAGCGCGTCGTAATCACCAGTGCGCGCCTTGTTGAGACCGGACTCGCCGTCGCCGCACACGTCAACGGCGTGACCAGCTTCGCTAAGAACGCCTTTAACGAACGCTGCCGCGTCGGCGTCGTCCTCGATGACAATAACTCGCATGTTTTCCGCTTCTATTCCGCCGGAGCAATTTCAATGGGCCGCAACACAGTCAGATCGAAACAGCGCTCCTGATTGCCGCATCCAACCCTTGCGATGACGTCTTTCTTGCCGGTCGATTTCGCGGCCGCGATGGCGTCCTCGTAGTCTTTTGGCGTCTTCACCGCTTTATTGTTGATCTCCAGGATCACGTCGCCGGGGAAGATGTCCGCTTTCGCGAAGGCGCCGCGCGTTTCGACCGTCACGACGATAAGTCCAGTACCAGCTGCCCCGACATCAAATTTCTTCGCTTCGTCTTCGGTGAGTGTGCGGACCGTTCCGCCCAGGACCGTAACATCTGAATCGCTAGCCGTCGGCGGCTTCATGCCTGCACGCGCCGGATCGAGGTCCGTGCTTGCCAACGCTTTGTCATCACGCGCGCGCACAGTGACGCGGATCATCTGCTCCTTGCCGTCGCGGATAACCTTGAAGTTGTTCGTCGAGCCCGCGAGCAGGCTACCCACGCGTTGCGTGAGCTGGCGATTGTCTTTCACATCTTCACCATTGACCGCGATGATGACGTCGCCCCGCTTGATGCCGCTGGCTTCCGCCGGACCGCCGGCAGTCACCGCGCGAACAATGGCGCCGTTCGGGCTCTTCAGGCTCCACGCATCAGCGTAGCGCTGGCTCATGCTTTGAATTTCGACGCCGAGCCAGCCACGCACGACCTTGCCGTTCTTGATCAGTGTGTCAGCGATGGTTTTCACCGCATTGGCTTCGATCGCGAAACCAATGCCGACGCTGCCTCCGCCCGTGTCCGAAAAAATCGCCGTGTTCACGCCGATGACTTCGCCATTCAGATTGAACGTCGGTCCACCCGAGTTACCACGATTGATCGGCGCATCAATCTGGATGAAATCGTTGTAGTTGCCGCCAAGCAGCTCACGCCCATCGGCTGATACTATGCCGGCAGTTGCCGTGCCGCCGAGACCAAACGGGTTGCCAACAGCCACGACCCAATCACCCACGCGCGGCTTGGCGCGAGTTGCAAACTCCACAAAGGGATAGGATCCGCTCTTCTTGACCTTGAGGACAGCGAGGTCGGTCTGCTCGTCAGTCCCGACAATCTCCGCTTCGAGTTGATCGCCGTTCTTCAGTGTGACCGTAACCTCACGTGCGTTCTCGACCACGTGGTTGTTGGTGACGATGTATCCCTGCGGGCTGATGAAGAAGCCTGATCCTAGCGCATTACCCTCCTGATCGGTTTCCGGCCCGCCCTTTTCTTCTTCTTCGTCCTCGCCAAAGCGATCTTCGTACTCGTCAAATCCAGGCAGTCCACGGAAGGGATTAAACGCGCTATTGCGGTCAGCCACTTTGACTTCGGTTGTCACCTGCACGCTGACGACCGCCGGACTGACCCGCTCGATCAGATCCGCGAAACTCATGGGCGCGCCAGCAGGAGGCGTCACTGCGATTGGTTTCTGCGCAGCGGCGAGCGGCGTCATCGCTGACCCCATCGCAAGTGCGGCCATGAGACCAGCCGCCATGCCAAGCCGGCGTGTGCGGACAGTTCCAACCTTCATCATTCGCGTTTCTCTCACTGCATTCGCCCGGGCGATGCCCCGGATGCGACCTTGATGCAGAACAGGTCTCCACAACCGCAAAAACCGTCCTACCGCCGACAGTTGCTGCGTGTTGCATGGAATCCATGCGCCGCTATCAGCCGCCGATAATCTGTTAGTTTAAGGCAATCATGCGGCGGCGCCAGAGCCTGCACAGCCGGAATCCGGCAAGTTATGCCCTGAATTTCGTCGGCTAGGCGTCTGGTCCGCCGCCACGGTCATCCGGAAGGGGCGTTAGATCACGCTTCCCGGCGCGAAGCGCCCGGAAGCCGACGAGCCCGCCTACCCCTGCAAGCAGCAGGAAGGGAAAGGCCCAGAGCGCGATACCCCACCCGTCCATGGGCGGCCGGAACGACACGAACTGGCCGTAGCGATCGACGAAATACTGGCGCACCTCAGTGTCGCTGGACCCTTTGTCGATCTGGGCCCGAACGACGCGGCGCATATCCACCGCTATGTCTGCCGTTGATTGGGAGATTGGCTCGTTTTCGCAGACGACGCAGCGAAGTTCACGCATCAAAGTCTGCGCCCGCGCTTCCTTACCGGCGTCAGGCAGAGGCGCCTCGCTGGCGGCGCCCTGGAGCAGGAACGCGATAAGGATCGCGGCCTTCACGCCACCACCCCAACCGGGGCCTTCTCGCCCGACGGCTCGACAGCGGTGGTTTCGGGTGCAACAGCCGGATTTCGCCGCCGCATACGCGCGACGAGCGAGATGAATCCTCCAACCGCAATCAGCGCCGAGCCGCCGAACACCCAGTCAATCAGAGGATGGTGGGCTATCCGCAGCCGCCACACGCCAGGCTGGTCGCGTATCGTGTCACCCAACGCGACATAGACATCGCCACCCAGCGTTTTCCGGATAGCCACCTCGGTCGTGCTTGTGTCAGCCACCGGATAGAAACGCTTTTCGGGATAGATCATCTCGGTCGTGCCGCCGTGAGTCACCCTCACGTCCGCAAGAGTAGAATAATAGTTCGGCCCCTCGACCGGGCGCACGCCCAGAAATTCGAATGTCCATCCCGCCATCTCGGCTGACTGCCCGGCGGCGAGCGGGAAAGTGCGCTCCGTTCGCGTCGCAGTTTCGACAGTCGCGCCGATAACAAAGATGCCAACGCCGATGTGGGCGATCGCCATGCCCCATACCGTGAGCGGCAGGCGCAGCACACGGCCGAAACCACCGTCGCCGACGCGCCGCCACAGGTCGAAGCCCACGCCGACAACAACCCAGGTGCCAACCAGAACGCCAAAGCCCAGCCAGATGCCCCAGCCGCCAAGTGCGAGCGCAACAAGACCCGCGACAACTGCAACTGCGATCGCAGGCGTCAGCCATTTCAGTATCGGCGACAGGTCGGCCTTGCGCCAAGGAGCAGCCTGCGCCAGCGGCAGGAACAACAGCAACACTGCAATCATCGGAGCCAGCGTCAGCTGGAAATAAGGCTCACCGATCGACAGCGAAGCGCTTTCAGGCGGGATCACTTTGATCTCGCCAAGCCACTGCACAACCATTGGCGTTACGGTGCCGAGGAGAACGAGAGCCGCGCCGACCGACAAGAATAGGTTATTCAAAATCAGCGCGCCTTCCCGGCTTACGGGATCGAATTCAGGCCCTGTGGGAATCTTCGGCGCGCGCCAGGCGAACAGCGCGAGAGCCGCTCCACCAGCGACGCCAAGACCCGCAAGCAGCACCAACCCACGCGTCGGATCGGTCGCAAACGCATGCACCGATGTCATGACACCCGAACGCACCAGGAATGTGCCAAGCAGCGCAAGACAGAAAGACAGCACCGCAAGAAACACAGTCCACGCCGCCATACCGCCGCGCTTTTCTGTAACGATCAGCGAATGGACGAGCGCCGCGCCAACAAGCCAAGGCATGAATGACGCATTCTCGACCGGGTCCCAGAACCACCACCCCCCCCAGCCAAGCTCGTAGTAAGCCCAGATCGCGCCGAGTGCGATGCCGATGGTAAGTGAACTCCACGCCGTAAGCGCCCAAGGCCGCACGCGCTTGGCCCATTCACGATCAATCTGACCGTTGATCAGGCCAGCAGCAGCGATCGAGAACACGAACGACATGCCGACATAGCCCATGTAGAGGAATGGCGGATGCAACGCGACCGCCGGATCCTGCAGCAGCGGATTGAGGCCGCCGCCATCGAGAGGCGGATCAGCCAGACGCGTAAACGGGCTCGAAGCAAACAGCAGATAGGCCAGCGAGCCGAGCGTCAGCAGTCCCTGCACGCCCAATGCGCGATCCCGCAGCCGGTCGTTCCGCATGAACAGCGCAGCCGCGGCGCCATACCCCGCCATGATCACACACCAAAGCAGCATCGAGCCCTCGTGGTTCCCCCACGCTCCGGCGATGCGGTAGATGATCGGCTTCAACGAATGGGAATTCTTCGCGACCAGCGCCACGGAAAAATCGAGCCGCACAAAGCTGATCACCAGCGTCAGCATCGACAGGACAAGGAACATCCCGGTCGCGACAGCCAATCTGCGCGGCGCTTCGCCGCCCGTCGTTAGCCCAAGCACACTCTGCGCCGCCGCAGTGGCGAGCGCGAGAAAAGCCAGCAGGTGGCCGAGTTCAGCGATCAAGTTGTCGGCTCTTTCGCGTAAGTGGACTCGCCGCCGGACTCCGCCGCGCGCTTGAGCGCGTCGTAGGTTTCCTTGGGCATGTAATTCTCGTCGTGTTTGGCCAGAACCCGCTTGGCGACAAGACGGCCCGTCTCATCGAACTTGCCTTCCGCAACAACACCCTTTCCCTCTTCGAACAGATCTGGCGGGATGTCGTGGTAAACGACTGGGACGGTATGTTTTCCGTCAGTGATCTTGAACAGAAGCGCCCCGTCCGGTGCGTGCGTCTCGCTGCCTTCCTCGACCAGGCCGCCGACACGAATGCTTTGCTTCAGATTGCCAACGCCCTTCTCGACGATGTCGGACGGCGACTGAAAGAACGCAACCGTATCCTGCAAAGCCACAACGGCCAGCCCGACCGCGCCGGTCGTCAGGAGCGCTGCGGCGCCAATCAGCCAGAGCCTCTGTGATCGCTTGCGCATGGCAACACCTCCGTATCGCTCGACGGTACACTATATGGGGTGTCCGGCTCAGCACCAGCGACACGATGGCGCGAGATATTATAACTTATTGCGGCGGATTGCTGCTCGGAGCGGTCGAGCCGGGTGACGGAGGGGCAATTCCAAACATCTGCCGCAGTGCAGCGAACATCTGGCGCTCAGGCCCCGTTTCAGAGGCCTTGGCGTCGATGCCAGCCCACATCGCCTCGGCTTCATCCTTCTTGCCCTGCAGCCAGAGGCCGATCCCGGCCAGATAGCCTATGCGCAGGTTGTCAGGCCGGGCCTCGAAGGCCTGCTGGTAAAGCTGGGTCGTCGCGGTATCGACCTGACCCGACATCTTGAAACGCAGGTCAGCAAGATCGGCCACGACATCGATATTGGTCGGATCGCGGCGCAGCGCAGATTCATAAGCCAGCAACGCGCCCTGAGGGTTGTTGGAGGCTTCCAGCATTTTCCCCATGATCCAGTGGGGAGCTGGATCCTGGGGATTTTCCAGCGCACGCTTCTGGGCAAGCGCAATTACCTGATCAACCCGCATGGATTCCGGATCACGCTTGGCCAGCTCCTCGATACTCTCGATACGCCCCTCCAGCGGGTCATCGGGCAGGTCGGGCCGACCCAGCATCCAGTAAACGCCAACGGCCGCCAGACCTGCGACAAGCACAACCGCGCGGGTTCGCATTGACTTGGCGACAAGCCATGTGCCGCCAGCCACGAAAACGACTGCAACCAGGACAAGCCAGATCAAAGCGGCGCCGCCGGAAGCTCAAGCCGCGCACGAAGACCGCCCATCGGGCTATCTTCCAGATGCAACCGCCCGCCGTAGATGTCCGCCAATTCCGTCACGATCGACAATCCCAGACCTGTTCCCGGCTCAGACTCATCCAGCCGCTTGCCACGCTCCAGCGCCTTCGCC
Organism: Hyphomonadaceae bacterium; assembly: GCA_030696545.1. Classification (GTDB taxonomy): domain Bacteria; phylum Pseudomonadota; class Alphaproteobacteria; order Caulobacterales; family Hyphomonadaceae; genus UBA7672. Next base: position 10,777 of record JAUYSA010000094.1, on the reverse strand, counting down.
CGATGCTCAGCCGGAAGGCCCGGTCCATCATCGTCGACGATGACCTCTAGGCCGTCATCGTTGCGGGTCACAGTCACGTTGACCCGCGACTTGCACCATTTGGCGGCGTTCTCCAACAGGTTCCCGACAAGTTCATCGAAGTCACCACGCTCGCCCCGGAAGACAGCTTTCGGGTCTGCATCCACATCAATGGCAATGCCTTTGCCGCGGTGCAGGCGCTCCAGCATCCGCGCGATACCCTCGACCGGCTCCTTCACTTCCGTGCGAGCCCCCAGCACTTCCGCCTGCGCGGCAGCCTGCGCCCTTTTGAGGTAATGGTTGACGTTGTTCGTCATCGCCTCGGTCTGGCGCCGCACAATCTCTGACACCCGGTCAGTTCCCTTGGCCTCGTTCTTCAGCACGGCCAGCGGCGTCTTCAAGGCATGAGCCAGATTCCCCACATGCGTGCGGGCGCGATCAACAACCTTCCTGTTCTGTACGATCAGCGTGTTTATCTCTTTCACCAATGGGGAGAGTTCACCCGGATATTCTCCGTCCAGCGTGTCGCGACGACCCGCCCGTACATCGCCAAGCTTGTCCTGGATTTCATGCAATGGCCTGAGGCCGTAACGGATCAAGACGACAACCCCAACAACAATCCCGAGCGCCAACACGCCAAGCGCGATAGCGAGCCGAAGAGTAAACCGGCCCACGGCCTCGTCGGCCGCAGTTCGATCTATCCCGGAATAAAGGATCAGCGGCAGCTCACGGCCAGACAGCACAACCGCCTGCAATCCGAGACGGACAAGACGATCATTGGGGGCAATGCCATCGACCTGAATGGTCTCACCCGGATGCGCGACGGCATTGGCGATGGAGCCGGCCGGCAGCTCCGGCCGCTCATCAAAGAAGCTCTGCGATTGCCGTACGCGCGCGACATTGGCTTGCGCATCGACATCCAGGAACGCCCAGTAGCGACCCGAGAATGTCATTCCAAATTTTTCGTCCTTGGGGAGTTTCTGATCATCGAATCGCGGCTCGCCGAGATCATCGGAATCAACAGCGTTGGCCAGCGTGCGAAGCGTATCGCTGTTTGCCAGATCAAGCTGCTGATCAGTTTCCGCACGATAGAAAGCCTGCAGCGACCAGCCGGCCACCAGCAAAACGACGGCGCTCCAGATTGCCGCCGCAACGAGCATACGGCGGGCAATGGAACCGCGCGTGCGCGTTCCCTCTGCCTCGCCAGCCCCCGGCGTTTCCGTCATGTTATTCTACGATCTTCTCGACCTTCGGATCGATAAGCCGATACCCGAGCCCGCGCTCCGTCAAGATGCGGTTCGACCCGATCTTGCGGCGCAGCCTGCCGACAAACACCTCGATGGTGTTCGAATCGCGATCGAAGTCCTGATCGTAGATATGCTCGACCAGCTCGGTGCGCGGCACAACGCGGCCTTGATGGTGCATCATGTAGCTCAGCACACGATACTCGTGAGCCGTCAGCTTGATCGGCTCGCCGTTGACGGATGCACGCGCGGCCCGCGTATCAACGCGAAGATCGCCGCATTCCAGCGCTGCACTGGCATGACCAGCCGCTCGCCGCATCAGGGCACGCAAGCGCGCCAACAGCTCTTCGGTGACAAAGGGCTTTGTCAGATAGTCGTCAGCGCCAGCATCGAACCCGGCAACCTTCTCGCTCCAGCGATCACGCGCCGTGAGGATCAGCACAGGCATATCCTTGCCTGCGTTGCGCCACTTCTCCAGCACGCGCACACCGTCGAGCTTGGGCAAGCCAAGATCGAGCACCGCCGCATCATACGGCTCGGTGTCGCCAAGGAAGTGGCCTTCCTCGCCGTCCGGCGCGAGGTCGACGGCATAGCCGGCCTGCGTCAGCGCTTCGGTAAGCTGCCGGCCCAGATCGGGATCATCTTCAACTACAAGAACTCGCATGGTGATCTTTCAGCGCGTGGAGAGAACACGGCCATTGGTCGCATCCACCTCAATGGTGAGACGCCGGCCATCTTTGGTAATCCAGGAGATTATATAGCGGTCGCCCATCTTCTGCGCATCCAGCATCTGGCCGCCATAACGGCCCTGCAGCTGGCGCTGCACGGAGTTGAGCGAAACTTCCCGCTCCGGCTCGCGATCACCGCGAGGCTGGTCCCACTGCGACGAGGGGAAGCCATTGCCACGCTGGAAAACGTTGTCGCGCTGCGCCACCGCAGGTGTCGCAATCAGCAGGGCCGCAAGGGCTGGTATGAGAAGTCGCCTAAGCATGGAGCCGTGTTTACGGCCACGACCGTGAACCCCGTCTGAACGCGAAGTCGTGATGGTTAAATTCAGCAGATCCAGCTGCTTTTTGGCTGTTGGCGGGCGTTTCATCGCTGTACGTCAGCCTTCCGGCCCGACCAGCCCTTCACGAATTCCTTAAGTTCGGCGTCGTCTTTGCGGGGCAACACGATCATCAGACGAACCAAAAGATCCCCCGGCGTAGGACGGGTCTGCACGCCCTTGCCACGCAACTTGAGAAGGTCGCCGGAATTGGAGCTCGGCGGCACGGACAACGTAACCGCTCCCGAGGGCGTCTGCACAGGAACCCGCCCACCCTCAACCGCTTCCGCGAGTGATATGCGCAGATCCATGCGAATGTCGTCACCTTCGCGCTTGAAGTTGGAATGCGCGCCAACCGTGATCTCGACCAGGGCATCACCGGCCGGCCCTCCGCCCGCTCCCGGCAGACCCTGCCCCTTGAGCCGCAGCGTCTGTCCTGAATTCAGCCCTGCGGGAATCGCCAGATCGAGCGACCGCCCATCCGACATCGTGACGCGCCGCCGCCCGCCATTCACCGCATCGAGGAAATCGACCTCCATGCGGTAGCGAACATCTTCTCCGCGCTGCTGGCCGAAACCACGCGCGCCACCACCACGGCTGAAGAGACCGTCAAACAAATCCTCGAAAACTTCGCCTCGCTGGCCACGCGCTCGCGCGCCCGCGCCGGCGCCCGCAAAGCCGCCAAATCCTCCGGGCTGGAACTGCGGCCGCTCATTGCCGTCCGCATCGATTTCGCCGCGATCAAATCTCGCGCGCAGGGGAGCGTCCGTGAGCAGGTTGAACGCCGCCGTCACCCGCTTGAACCGCTCCTCGGTTACTTTGTCATTCGGGCGCACGTCCGGGTGCAGCTCTTTGGCGAGCTTCCGGTACGCCTTCCTTATGTCCTCGGCGCTGGAGGATTTGGGAACTCCCAGCGCCGCGTAGGGATCCCAGCTCAAATGCCGACCCTTGCTGAATGTAATGGCCTTAGCGTTGGCCCTGTCGGCCACCCAAGACAAGCCGGAAGATGGGGATATTAGGGCGAAACGCTACTATCCTGTCTGTCACGGAACGGGAATTGTCAGTTCTGTCCCCGCCCAGCCGCCTGGCTGACCATCCCCACCAAGCTGCGCAACCTCGAGAAAAGCCGTTCCCCCGGCTGGAAAGTCCGTGGCCTGATGGATGGCCAAATAAGTCGTTGAAGGCTCGCCTACATTCCATTCCCTAACCGAAACGCCCCCAGAAATCCTGATGCGGTAGGCTTCCGGCCATTCATGTGCCGGCTCGCCCGGCATCCACGGATCGCCCCCCTTCCGGGCGCGTCTGATCCAGCCCAGCGACAGATCGTCCCCGTCCCACGTCCCGGTCAGATGACACGGCGACCAGGCGCGCCCGCCCCGCGCTTCTACACTCTTCTCGGAACGCCAAGCACCCGCCTCCGGCGAATCGCGACCGACTCGCCAATCCAGCACCAGGCCCCGCTCCCAGTCCGCCACATCGAGTCGCTGCTCAGCCCCAGTCAGGAAAACGATCCGCGACCCCGGCGCCGCTCCCGCCGCCATCGCATCATCCGAACCCTGCTGCCCACGCAACAGCCCCGTCAGGCGATAGGTTTCGACATCGACAAGCTCTGCTTGAAGAAACTGCAACGCCTCCCAACCCGCATCCGTTTCCACGAAGGCGGTATTCGCCCCGTTAAGCACCGCGCTCTCATCGCGGGAGCTAGGCCCACTGCCACTTGCCTGCACCCACACCGATGCCTCCTGCCACCGCCCGGACACGTGAGGATAAAGACCGCTTACCAGCCTTCCCATGGAGCAGGGCCGCTCAACCCTGCCTCGCTCCCTTGAAGACGTGGGGTCGGCGCCAGCCGCAAACGTCACCGGACCCATCCAGGGATCTGCGAACGCAAACCCCAGCGGCCGAAGATCATCCTCTTCGCCCGGCAGAGGCGCGGCATCCACAATCACGACATCAGGCTCTACCGGACTAGGCACAGGCGGATCTGCAACCGGCTCGGCGCTGTGCAACACGGGAGAAGCAACGCCGCCCGAACGAACAGCTTCGAACGCTACAGTCACGCCCTGCGACACTTCCACAATTTCCCAGTCAGTGTCGTCGATCGTGATCACATCTCCTGCTTCAATGACCATACCGTCGGCCGACATCGCAAATCGCGCCTGCTCGTGCTGCAGGACCAGCTGTTGCGCCAGCATGTCCGCACATTTTTGCGCCTGACCTCGATCCATTTCGATGGCTGCCTGCAGATCCACGATCTCGGCAGACGCGGGGCCTGCTGATATGACGACACCCGGTCCATGATCGCTCTCCGCATCAACGAACCTGAGCCGTACCCGTATGTCGGAGCTTTCCAGTCCGGCCCGCACGATCGTGAGCGCAGGCCCGTCGTCGTCGATCAGCCTGCCTGCTTCGACCTCGACAATATTCGCGCCGCGCATCCGGAACACGATCTTGCCTTCGCGCTCGGTAGCGACGATGCCAAAGGCCATCGACAACGGTTCAATCACAGATCGCGCGTTCGCAGGTCCATCAAACGTTTAGCCCGGCACAATACCCGAAAGCCCGCCCACCTCAGCATCGACGCCGACGCGTTCGCATACATCCGCCACGACGTCCGACAGCAACGCCAAGCCAACCCGCCCGTTCAGCCAGTGGCCAAGTCGCCAGTTGCCAGCGTCGCCCCACGCATCATCGCGCGCCGGAAACGCCGGAAATGGCCGCGCGTCCCAGGCCCAAAGCGCCGCGCCATCATCAGGCGTCATGGGCTCGCCATACACCGAAGACACCGGATTATTTTCCGCGTTCCTCCAGTAAGCGTGAAACGCCTCGATGGCGCGCCGCTGAACGACATCATCCCGCGACCCATCCGAGAAATGCGGCAACCCGCTTTCCGAACTCTTGGGATCGTAAAATACATTCGGCTGGTTCGCGCCCTTGTCGACCGCCGGACATCCCATTTCCACGAACCGTACCGGCTTCATGCCAGCCGCCCAGGCAGTCGGCGTCGATGATCTCACACCGCCCGCGCGCGGATGATGCGCGCTGCTCCACCACCCTGAAACATCTTTCTGCCGGAAAACCCAGGGCTCCGCGTAGGCGCCATCGCTTATTGCCACGCGATCCTGCGCCGTTCGCGCGGCATCGTCGGGATAATACCAGTCGAACGCCTCACCAGCCGCGATATTGGCCCCAAGATACGCCAGCGAGCGGCCATCTTTTGCCGCCGCATCCGCATGACCGTCGCCATCGCGCCAGTCCGCCATTGGCGCGTACCAGTCGAGACCTACGTAATCGATCGCGGTATCCGCCCAGAGCGCATCAAGCGGAAACGCAACATCGCCCCCAACAACGTGCGCGCCATATTCAGTCCAGTCGGCCGCATAACTGATCTCGACACCCGGCCCGACAATCGCGCGCACATCCTGGGCCAGATCGCGCAGCGCCAGCACAGCAGGATAAACGCCGCCCGAAACCGTTCGGGTCAGTCCGATCAACTCCGATCCGATCAGGATGCCGTCGGCCCCGATGCTTTCAGCCATCTCCGCATAGTGCAGGATGAACGCCCGGTACCGATCGAAGAACTGCTCGACCTGCGCATCAACATCGCCCGCGACAGTCCTGATCCTCCCTCGCCACGGAAACGCTGCCTGCTCGGCGGCGCCATACGGATCGGGCAGGCCGTTGCCGGCGGCGATGTCCATCAGCAGGAACGGGTAGAGCGTCACGTGATAGCCACGCGCTTTCAACACCTCTATCGCCTGCTGGACGCTGTTGTCTGATGGCGTGCCGCCGTAGTTCGCACGATCATCCGTGTTGGAAACCACATACGCATCACCGCGCTCGATCCCCGCCACGCTCCACACCAAGGGTATGGTGGTTTTGGCTGGAACCTCGACGCCGGGCCGTATCAGGCATTCTCCGCACCGCAGGTCGCTGCCAAACCATCCGACCACCAGGTTTACCCGCGACACGTTAGGCAACTCGGCTTCGAGCTGATCCAGCGACGCCTCGAAATCGCTTTTGAGTTCCGGCCCATGCTGATTTTCGGCAACTTCACGACCCGGCCCAAGACGCCGGCGGACAATATCCGTAGCAAGCGCAAACTCTCCGGAGCCGGGAATCATGTTCACCGCTCGCGCCATCGTTTCGAGACGATCGCCCGCGCCTGCCGCCGGGCGGATCACTTCAAACGACAGCTGGGGCATACGCGCGCCGAATTGATCAACCGGCATATCCTCAAACACGATGTAAGCGACGCCGCGGTAAGCTGGCGCTGACGCTGCCCCCTCTACAGCCTCAATAAGCGGATCCGGCGCTTGCTCCTCTGATCCGCTGTGCAAACGCCATGTCACCTGAGACAGATCGAACGGCTCGCCATTCGCCCAGCACCTCGCAACACGCGTCACCTCGCCCTCGCACAAGGCAACGGCAAAGCTCAGCGAGTAAGAATAGTTCGCTACGCGGGGGCCGCCTTTCCCACCTTCAACGTCGCGGCGCTCCTTGAAGTCCGCCGCCCAGATCAGCTGCCCTCCGACGCGACAGCGTCCGTAAACAACGGGGATGCCCGCGCCTTCGCGTCCCTCGGTGAGGTGGAAGTCCTTCACACGCGGCCCTTGAACCGGAGGCGAAAGGTATCGCGCATCCAGCGCCCCACCTGCCAGACGCCCGGCCATACCGCCAAGGAATGACAAGCCCTTCGGCAACAGCGCCGCGCCAATCGCAGCGCCTGCTCTTCCCAAGACCAGTTCGGCCATCAGTCTTCCACTCCCGGAAATTGAAACGCGGCTGCAATCCGCCGCCGCCACCACGGGACCAGTCGCGTTTCGCAAACCGCGCGGCCCCAGTACGCATGCAGAATTCTGTCCTCATCCACGACGATCGCGGCATGTTTGGCAGGAGCCCCAAGCGCCATCCGGAACAGCAGGACATCTCCAGCCCGCGCGAAGCCGGGCGCGATCTCCGGCATGTGCCGCCGCGCCGCTTCGAGCAAAGTCTCTTCGCCTAGCGCTTCAGCCCAGTCTGGCGTGTAGGGCGGCGCACCTTCAGGCTCTTCGCCAATCACGCCTCGCCAGACGCCGCGAACAAACCCCAGACAATCTGCGCCGATGCCATTCAGGCTCGCTTGATGACGATACGGCGTTCCCAGCCACGCGCGCGCTTCCGCGACAATGGCTTCCCGCATCACAAGACTCATGGGCGCTTGCCGCCAATGTTGGCGCGGTTCGATGCCGGTCCGGCAAGTACGGCATCAGGGCCTGGCATGTGTGGAAAGCCGCGGAAATTGATCCGGTTGCCGAACTTTCCCCCGCACATCCCAAAGCTCTTGTCGCATCCGGCAAACACGCGAAACGTATCGCCTGGCTCGATGATCACGCGTGCCGGAACAGCCAGCCAGGTGCCAGCCCCGTCATGCCGCTCCACGCGCACCAATGCGCCGGCATTCCCTCCGCTCTCCCAGACCAGCGTACCGCCCGCAAACCACCCCGGAGCGAAACCATCGAGACCAGTCGCGTGAAAGGACCGCGGGCCCGAGACATCCGCGACCACTCCGTCAGCGTGGAACCCAGCAACACCAAGATCCTTTCCACAGCGCGGGTCGCCAACATCCGCATCGCAGTCGCGATGATAGACCCGGCCTATGACGCGCTCGAGATCAGCCTTCAGGCTAATCAGCTCCGCGGCAAACGCCCTTCCCTGACGCGTGACCTCGGAAAGCTTCCCGGACCATACCGGAATTCTGTGCTCAACTGCGCGCCAGTCGACACGCCACACATCGACGCGCGCGCCATTCCAGAGACCAGCATCGAGATCCCCCTCGGAAAGAAAATCCAGCGACAGCGCGCCCTTTGCCGCCGCCCGCCCCGGCGCGAGCCCGCTCGAACTGTCGAACGTCGTATGTTGAAGACCAGCCGACGGCCGGTATTCCACACCGTCGATCGTCAGCATCGCATCATGATCTGTTTCACCGAAGACCGCGCCATCGTCGCGCAAGAGCCGCCAGCAAACACAAAAGCTCGTATCGCTCGCTGCGAGGCGAGCGGCGAAAACATCGCCTACCTGTTTCATTGTTCAGCCTGCCACTTCCACAAGCGGCGCCCGCACGATGCGCACCGCATCATGCCCCACCAGCGCCATGTCCATACGATCGGTGTCGAATCTCACCGGCACGTCGAACGCAAACCCAGCTGTCAAAACAGCGCCATCGGCAGGCGCCGTCTCGAACGTGACTAGCCCGGTCGCAGCATCAACGCCGAACGCAGTCGTCGCCACGCCATCAACCGCAACCACGACGCTATCAGCCACGGGCTTGGTGATGACGCGCACCACTTCAGCGTCGCCGTGCTTGCACAACTGAAACGCGACGCGCACGCCATCCCCAAAGCCGAGAGGCTGATCCAACGCGGAAATTGCCTGGCTGGGCGCGCAACTCTTCCAGTCGAGGGGATCACGAAACCGAAAGCCGTACTGCCTGCCGCCCCGTGCTTCAAAGAATGCAACCAGCTCCTGCGCCTGATCCGTTCGCATCACCGTACCCCCAACTTCCCACCGCCGCCGGGAATGAGCCCAGCGCGCATTCCGGCTCTCAACGCCGGAAGCCAGCCGCACAACGTCAGTCGCCCTCTCAGGTCCACCCGTCGCGCCAAGCGCAATCCCAAGTGGAAGCAACACCTCGTGAAAGCCGCTCATACAAACCTCCCGCCACGCCTTGCCGCGCGCATGAGCGCCGTCGCTACCTGATTGAATGAAGCGTCATTGCCGCCTCGATCAGAGAGCAGGGAAGGCTCCGCCGGACTGGAGCCGGCCCCAATCACCTCCTCGATCGCCAAACGAGCCAGCGTCTCGCCGATCCGGCTCGCGAGGCGATCCAGGTCATCTTCGCCACGTTTCAGCACACGCGCGAGTTCCGCTTCCACCGAGCGTGTCGCTCTCAACAACGCCTGCTCCAGCGCGTCCGCCGCAACCTGTGCGGCCTCATCTTCCTTCGCCATCTAGGCTCCCTCCACATCCGCTTCGAACGCCACCACGCCCGCCGACATCAGCCGGATCGCAAACGTTGCTTCGGCATCATGATCGCCCGCATAGCTGAGCTCGCTGATCAGGAACGGCCCGGCGAGAACGCCAAAGTCCGGCACCTCCAATCGAAACCGGGCCGCCTCACCGCCGAAATACGCCTGCCGGATGCGCGCGTCGGAAGCTGCATCCCTGAAGACGCCACTTCCCGCGACCTCCGCGCGCTTCGTTCCCGCGCCGGCGATCAGCTCTCGCCAGGCCTGAGGGCTCTGCGCAGTCGTCGCATCCACCAACGCAGCGCTCAGGCTGATCGTCCGCGCGCGTATTCCCGCGACAGCAACAAATGTCTCCGGTGTCCCTCCGTCACTGATCTTGATCAGCACGTCGCGGCCTCGCTGGCCTGCCATGGCTCTCTCCTTCTCTGAAATTTCGCGATTGACATGCAACTCTATGGTTGCCTATTTAAGTGCATGGATCTGGTGTTCCGGGCGCTGGCGGATGAAAGCCGACGAGCCCTGCTCGACAGCCTCAGCGCGCAAAGCGCTCAGACGCTGGCCGAGTTGTGCTCGGGGCTATCGATGAGCCGTCAGGCGGTCTCGAAACATCTGGCGATCCTCGAAGAGGCAAATCTGGTCGTGACCGTAAAACGCGGTCGCGAAAAGCTTCATTATCTCAACCCTGTTCCGATCGCGGAGATCGCGAACAGGTGGATACGAAAGTTCGAACGTCATCGGGCCGACGCGCTCGTGGATCTGAAGCGAAGATTGGAGTCAGAATGAACCAGTCGAAGTTTGTCTATGTTACCTACATTCGCACAACGCCGGAGAAACTCTGGGCCGCCCTGATCGAGCCGGAGTTCACACGGCAATACTGGGCCGGCACTCACCAGGAGTCTGACTGGAAAGTCGGCGCCGACTGGAAGCTGATGATCCCCGACGGCCGCATCGGAGATAGCGGCAAGGTATTGGAGTTCGATCCTCCGCGTCGCCTCGTCGTAACGTGGCGCAACGAATTCATGCCCGAGCTGAAAGCCGAAGGGCACTCAACCTGCACTTACGAGCTCGAACCCGCTGGCTCCGCCGTCAAGCTGACCGTCACCCACGAAATGTCTATGGCGCATTCGAAAATGATCAACGCCGTATCCCAAGGCTGGCCGCACCTTCTCGCCAGCCTCAAAAGTCTCCTCGAGACCGGCGAATCTCTCGTCGAGAGCCGCACATGGCCAGAGGGTCACTGAAGATGACAAGCAACCCCACAGCCGTCGCAGTCCAGCAGTTCAAGGTTCCGCCCCAGCGCGTTTACGACACCATCCTCGATCCCGCGATGATCGCCCGCTTCATGTTCGGTCCCTTGCTGCGTGAGGAACAAATCCTCCACATCCGGAACGACCCGAAAGTCGGCGGCGAATTTTCCTACAAGGTCCGCCGCGGCACGGACGAGATCGACCATGTCGGCATAT
>JAUYSA010000001.1 GCA_030696545.1 Hyphomonadaceae bacterium | reverse complement strand
TGCTCAAATTGGTCCACTGGACCAATTCGTCCGCTGCGCGGACCGCGCCTCACCCCCTCCGTCTCGCCGCGAAGGCGCGGCGATCCACCTCCCCCAGTCCTGCGGACTGATGGAGGCAATTCCCCTTCGTTGCTTTGATCTTGCCTCCCCATGCCCACCCGATCGCTCTGCGATCGGGCGATTTCAAAGTGGCCGGATCGCAAAGCGATCCGGTGGAGGGGGAGGTGGACCGCGTGCGCAGCACGCGAGACGGAGGGGGATGGTGAGGTGTGGCTCAGGGTGGTGAGCACGCCCTCGTCCTTCGACCCTTCGACAAGCTCAGAGTCTGACTCATAATGCGGATTGGTGTTTGAGTGTTCTGGCTCGTCTGCGGGCGAGCAGGCGTACGCAGGCGAGGAGGGTCCACGCTTCTGCGGAGGCTGTGGTTCGCTCGAAATCCCGGATGAGGCGGCGACACCGTCCGAGCCAGGCGAAGGTTCGCTCCACGACCCAGCGCCGAGGCTCCTGCCTGAACACGCCGATGCGCTTGATGCGGGTGATGATCTCGATCGTCCACCCGCCGGCCTGCGATATGGCGGCGAGCAGCTTGGGCCCACGATAGGCGCGGTCGGCGAAGACGTGGGCAAGCCCGGGGAAGCGTGTCCGCAGGCCGATCAGCAGGGGAACGGCGCCGTAGCTGTCCTGCACATCGGCGGGGTGGACGTGAAGCATCAGGGGCAGGCCTTCAGTATCGACCACCAGGTGGCGCTTGCGGCCCTTGATTTTCTTGGCCGCATCGAAGCCACGCGGGCCGCCGCTTTCTGTGGTTTTGACGCTCTGGCTGTCGATCACGCAGGCCGAAGGATGCGCATTGCGTCCCATGTGCTGGCGCACATCTTCACGCAAGGCGCGGATGATCCGGCTCCACAACCGCGTGTCGCGCCAGAGGTAGAAATAGCCCTGCACCGTCGCGCGCGGAGGAAAATCCTTCGGCAGAGCCCGCCACTGGCAGCCCGTCGCCAGCATGTAAAGTATCGCCTCGACCACATCCCGAAGCGACACCATCCGCGGCCGGCCCAGTCTGCGCGGCGGCGGCAGCAACGGCGCAATCAGCGACCACTCCCCGTCAGACAGATCACTTGCATACCGCAGCCCGTCGCGGCGATGCTGCCGCCGAGTGGTTCTGGTCCATGGCATCGTGTCCTCCATCGGTTCTTCGCAAAACAGACGGAATCACAAAGCCCCAGAACCACTCACCCCTTTTTCAGCCAGCCTCTCAGGATAAACTCGGCGCACGCTTCGCGTGCTGCTCAGGATGAGGGCTATCGGGCTGCGGTGTTGCGCAGCTTGTTGTTCCTTGAGGGTGTCGTTCGTCATTCTGGGCAGAGCGTTCGGCATCATCCGTGTGCCAATCACGGAGAGACGGCGGAAGCTCATCTGGAATGTTGAGACGACGTTCGACACAAGCATCGCAAATACGCGCAGCACCGCTGTCAGCAAAAGCTGAGGAAGCGGCGGGATTACCAGTCCAGTTTGCGCGTATTTGTGTCGTGTCATGGGTTGGATAATAACCCCGGCCCAGGCCCCGGTTGAATCTGGAGGGCGCTATCCCTCATTATTTCGGGCTACGTCTTTGAAAGTACGGACGAAGAATTTTCGCCGTCCTACGAACTCGATATCGCTCTATCCCTCAATCTCGATGTCACTCGCCGTCATTCCCGCCGGAGCGAAGCGTCCTTCGACAGGCTCAGGATGAGGGAGCGGGAAGCCAGGAGTTGCGGGCGCGGCCCTTAGGTTCCGGCTCACGCGCTTCCGCCTTCGCTGCGCTTCGGCGCCACACGTTGCGCGCGTCCGGAATGACGATTGTGCGGGCGGCGGGTGAAGGCGCAAAAGAAAAGGCCCGCTGTTTCCAGCGGGCCTTTCCGGCGTGTGTGTGGCCAGTCTTACGACTTGGCGATGGCGAGCCAGGATTTGGCGAGCCAGGCGGCGCCGTTGTCGGCTTTCACGGACTGCCAGGTCTTGGTGGCGTCGGCTTTCTTGCCGCCCTTGTACTGGGCGATGCCGAGGCGGACCTTCACGAGGTCGGTAACGCCCGCGTCCATGTTGCCTTTGGCGAGCGCTTTCTGGAACAGGTCAATCGCCTTGGCGTTGTCGCCAGCGCCGAGCCAGGATTCAGCCGTGCTGGCGTACGCGTCGCCGGTCGCCTTGGAGGCGGCTTCGGCTTCGCTCTTGGCCAGGTCGGTCGCCTTGTCGGCTTTGGCTTCCGTGACCGCGAGGTCGTACAGGCGCTTGTTGCGTGCCGCGTCCTTGTCGGATGCGCCGCCGAGCGTGCCGGCCTTGAACAGCGGGGCCCAGACCTTCTCGGCTTCGATCGCCATGCCGCGGTTGAGGGCCATCTCGGCCATCTCTTTCTGCTCTTGCGTGTTCAGCTTCACGCCGGCGGCGGTGAGGGCGCGATACACGTCGAGCAGGCCTTCCTGCGACTTGAACTTCGGTTCTTTCTTGGTGCGCTCGATCAGCATGCGCCAGTAAGTGTCCTGTTTCATCGCGGGCGCGATGCGTTCGACGACCTTGTAATAGTCGTCCATCTTGCCCTGGGCGCTGTAGGCGTTGAGCATGATGTTATAGGCCGTGCCGCCGCCCTTGGCGTCGACAGCTTTCTGGGCGTAGCGAACCGCTTCGCCATAGTTCTTGGCGTCGAGTTCCTTGCGGGCGATGTACTGAAGTTCGGTGGCCGAGCCGCCGTACTTGTCGATGTTCGCCTTCGTCTGGGCCGAAGCCTTGGCCGACTGGCCGAGGGCGTCGTACTTGCCGGCGAGCATCTTGTCGTAGTTCTGGGTGACGGCGCCCGGGAGACCGCCAACGGAGCGGGCTTTCTCGATCGCCGTGATGCAGCCCTGGTGGTTGGTTCCAGCGCACGTCGCGCCGACGCGGATCTGCTCGATCGCGCTCTTCTGCTGCGTGCCTTCCGCGTGCGGAGCGGCGGCGTCAGCCTTGGAGAGAGCCTCCGAATAACGCTTGGCCGAAAGGGCGGCGCTGGCGGCGTTGAAGTTCTCGACGAACTCCTTTTTTGCCGTGACCTTCTGGGCCATCGCAGCGGGCGCCGTGACAGCGACTACGCTGGCGACGGCAAAAGCGCTGATCAGGCCCAGCCCGAGAGCAGGCAGGCTGTTGCGCATGGCTTTGCCGAACGTCTGCATTTGAAACCTCCACCTAAACGTCTTCGTTTCGATATAGACGGCCAGGAACCGTCCTCAACCTTGAATCAGCAGCTAGCGCTGCGCACGAACGGCGCCCCACACTTTCGCGAGGGCGCCGTCGTATTCACCATCCCAAAATGCGGCGAGATCAAGTTCCCCCGATCACGCCCATTTTAGTGAGTCCGTTACGCTGCGCCGACGCCATGACGTGGGCGACGACACCATATTTCGCGAGCCTGTGCGGCTCGATGTGGATTTCCGGTTGAACAGCGCGCGCGGACTCGATCTTGAGGTTCGCGTCGAGCTGGTTCCGGCCGACCATCTGTCCGTTCCAGAGAATGGAACCGTCGAAGTCCACCATGATCCGGACGGGGTCCGGAGCGTCTGGCGGCGGCGGCGGCGCATCCGGCGGAGGCGGCAGCGGCGTATCAAGTTTCACGGCATGCCGCTGAGGCGGCAGCGTGACGATCAGCATGATGAGCAGAACGAGCATCACGTCGATCAGTGGCGTTGTGTTGATCTCGGAAAGCGGATCGCCTTCCGCCTTATCTCCAACTGCCATTGCCATAGCAATTAACTCCTATCGCCCGAGGGGCGTTACCCTACGAAGGCCTTACGAACGAGCCCGGCGGCGCCTTGGTGATGAACCCGATCTTCAGGATGCCCGACCGCTGCGCAATCTCCACGACGCGACCGACCTGGTAGTATTCGGTCAGAAGGTCGCCACGGATGTGCACTTCGGGTTGCGGGGTGATGCGAGCCTGG
>JAUYSA010000468.1 GCA_030696545.1 Hyphomonadaceae bacterium | reverse complement strand
GCAGGCTCTCGACCAGTTCCAGCCCGTATTTGAGTTCGCCGACTTCGCGGCATGTGTGGGTGACGATGACCTGCTCGAAACGTTCATAAGTGTCTGGGTCGCGGATAACAGATGCGAACGGCGCAAGCCCCGTGCCTGTCGAGAAACAGTACAGCCGCTTGCCTGGCGTGAGCGCGTCATGAACCAGCGTGCCGGTCGATTTCCGTCCCAGCAGCACCTTGTCGCCCGGCTTGATCAGCTGGAGCTTCGAGGTGAGGGGGCCGTCCGGAACCTTGATCGAGAAGAACTCCAGTTCCTCGTCCCAACTCGGGCTGGCGATGGAATAAGCGCGCAACAGGGGTTTGCCGGTCGGCCCTTCAAGGCCGATCATCACGAATTCGCCAGAGCGGAAGCGGAACGTCGCCGGCCGCGTGATGCGGAAGGAAAACATCCGGTCCGTGTAATGCTTGACCGAGAGAACCGTCTCTTCGGTGGGCGCATTCGGTGACTTGGCGGGCTTTTCTGCGGGCTTGTCTGCGGCGTCCGTCATGGTGTCCTGAGGCTCTGACGGAGCCCCCGTCCGGGCCCGTTTCGCGCAGGCTGGACCTAGGGGGTAAGTCAGGCAAATGCAACTAATGCCAATGTTTAGCGGGGAAACGCTGCTGTAGCTGCCCGGGCGGGTGTTTACCGCCATAATCTCGCCCGCCACGCCATTTTGATACCTTGCGAGGGCGAAGCCGCCTATGCAGGCTAGACCCGCTACTTTTAGCTGCCGGAGGACCCCGGACACGTGCCACGTCTCCTGACCATCATGCTCGGAGCGATCGCGCTGATCGTCGCCATTGTCGGCATCCGCTCCCTGATGCCGGGTGGAGACGACATCCGCGACGTGCAGGCCGACAAGATTCCGACCCTGGACAAGGCCCTGCCAGACGCC
Organism: Hyphomonadaceae bacterium; assembly: GCA_030696545.1. Lineage (GTDB taxonomy): Bacteria > Pseudomonadota > Alphaproteobacteria > Caulobacterales > Hyphomonadaceae > UBA7672. The sequence goes on along the minus strand of JAUYSA010000468.1, from coordinate 2,972 downwards.
AGCCAGGGCCGGAATGGGATGCCCGTTGTGGTAATCCGCTCACAGGCCGTGGAGCGCCCGCTGTTCCTTTCGGTCGGCGGACGCACCGAGGCGCGCATTCTCGATGTGAAATCACAATCCGCCGGAACCGTTACGACAGCCCCCGTCACCGAGGGAACGCTGGTCGACAAGGACGCGCTTCTTTGCGGCCTCGATGTCGAGGGCGCCAGCGCCAAGGTGCGCGAGGCCGAAGCCTCCATCGCCGGCAAGCGCCAGGCTTACGATGCCGCCGTCAAGCTCGTCGCCAATGGCTGGGCCACCCAGGGCCGTCTCACGTCTGCCAAGGCGGCGCTGGATGGCGCGCAAGCCTCGCTCGATGTGGCGCGGGCCGAGCTTCGCAAGATGCAGGTGCGGGCGCCGTTCCGTGGCGTGTTCGAGAAACGTAATGCCGATGTCGGTCAGTTCCTGAGTCCGGGCGGGTCATGCGGTGTCGTCGTACAGCTCGATCCGATTGTGTTTGTCGCGCAGGCCACCGAAAAGCAGGCCGGTCAGATTATTGTTGACGGCAATGCGCGTGTTCGCCTGTCGGACGGCGCGGAAGTCGAAGGCAAGGTGACGTATCTCGCGCGCGTGGCAGATGCGTCGACGCGTCAGTTCCGGGTCGAGGTTTCGGTGCCCAACCCCGCCAACGCCATCACGGTGGGGCGGACAGCCGAGATCAAGGTTGAGACGGGCAGGGGTTATGCCCACCGCGTCAGCCCGGCCCTGCTGCTGCCGGATGATCAGGGTCGTATCGGCGTGCGGTTTGTCGATGTTGGCGGCGTCGTCAGCTTCGTTCCCGCCGACATCATCGACGAGACCACGGAAGGCATCTGGGTCGCCGGCCTGCCGCGCAACGCGCTGCTGGTGGCTGAAGGGCAGGACAATGTGAAAGCGGGTCTGCGCGTCACGCCCAACGTGCGCGAAGACGGCGCGCGATCAGGGCCGTAGGCGTGCCCTAGTCCTCGATCACATTGTGATACTTCGCCTCGAACTCTGGCGTTCGCGGCGTGTGGTGATAGCCCGACGCGACGTAGAGTTTGAACTTGCGTTCGCGCGTCGGCCCCAGCGGGATAGACAGGTAGCCAACTTCCTCGATCGTGGTGAAGTCCTCCCGGATCATCGGCCTGTTGCCGCCCGCGCCGCTGGCGATCAGCATTCTGACGTCATCGCCGGGCTGGATCGCGCCAGCTTCCTCAGCATGGGCGCGGGCGTGATCGCCACGTAGCCATGTGCGTACGGGCTTCATGTCCGTGTTGCGACCGTAATAGTCCATGCCGTGCCATAGCTCTCGATCATCCACCAGAATGGCGGTAGCGCCGATTTCCTTGGCCTTGGCGTTCAGTTGTGTGACGGTTTCCTCCCAGCCGCGCACGCCCTTCATTCCGTTCGATGCGCGAACGGCGTCCGCCAGCGAAGGCGACACCCACAGCACGGTGAAGATCGCACCGATGACGACGTTCAGCGCCACGCCGCCCTTCAGGAAAGGCCCGATCTTCGCACGGCTTGTCTCCGATCCGAAAGCGCGATCGATCCACGATGCCAGCAGCACACACGCAGCGGGGTAGGCCGTCGCCGCCCAGTTGGCGTGAGCGCGCGACATGATTTCCTGCCCCATGATCACCAGCAGCGGCGGCAGGATGAAGCAGAGCAACCAGAACTCGCGCGTCGATGTCCACTTGTCCTTGCGCCCCGCCACAAGGCCGAAGCCCGCAAGCAGCAGGAGCATGGTGATCGGTCCGAACACCGCCGCTTGATCGGCCAGATAGCCGAACACGTTCAGCGGATTGAATCCCGCTTCGCCAAGATTGGCATTGTCCGCCGTGTGGCTGACGGTGGCGAAGTCGTTGGCGAAATTCCAGAGAATGTTGGGGCCAAGCACGACCAGCGACGCAATCACCAGCACGCCGCCTGCTGGAGACAGCACTGCCTTGCGCATGTCCCTGTCGATCAGCGCGGCGAGGCCTGCGCCCGAGTACAGGTAAAGCGCGGCATACTTTCCAAGCATGGCGAGACCGATCGCCGCGCCCGCAAGGATAGCATTCGTCATGGTCGCGCTGTCGCGGAAACGCCAGAGGAAATACAGCGCCGCCGCCCAGGCAGGCAGCAGCACCGCGTCGGTCGACATGATGGCCGACGACAGCCAGATGCCGGGCATCAGCAGGTAGATCGCCGCCGACCACGCCCCGATCCTGGAATCGAAAGCTTTCTGGCCGAGCAGGAACAGGAAGAAGGCAGCGATGCCGTGCAGAACCGGCGAGAAGAACCGGATCGCCCACTCGCCATCGCCAAACACGGCGGTCGAGGCGGCAATAACCCATGCGATCAGTGGCGGCTTCGAATAGTAGCCAAAATCCAGCGTGCGCGACCAGCGCCAGTACTGGGCCTCATCCGGCCCGATTTCCAGCGGCGTTGCGATGACCACCGCGATTCGCACCAGCACGACTGCCGCGATCACCAGCGCGGCGCACGCCGATGGGTTGCGCCGCCAGAGATCCTTCAAGGCATTCATGCGTATTGGCGTCCTGAAAACTAGGTCGACCCTACAGGGTTGCGGCGTTGGTCAGAAGTCCGGCGGCGATTCGATTGGCGGGAACTTAACCATCCCGGAAGCGGGGTGTTGTCACGTAATCTACGTGGCGCCGCAGACACAAGCGTGGACTCATTTTGATCGCAGCAGCCTCAAACTCGGGCGTGTAAATCGCCGCCGGCATCCTGTTGCGCGTTTGCACCTGCGGGCGCCGGGTTCGCCCTCCCTCAGTCATGCCTGGGGATGGAAATTGCCGCGCTGCGGAAATTTCCGGAAGTATCAAGGCGGCGGCTCATTCATTGTGCTTTCGCGACTGTGGACCACAGCGAGCCGTCTTCGCTCGACGCGAGAGTGGGGCTCGCCGAAGCACGAAATGTCGCAGGAAAACCCCTGTTCTGGCCGTCAAGAAACATTCACGCAGCAG